>CAYTAE010000016.1:0-14144 GCA_964435655.1 uncultured Rhodospirillaceae bacterium | reverse complement strand
CAGATAAAGAATGGTAAGCACCGAAAGCGTTGCCCAATATTCGCTTGCCACAAAGGCGGCAATCAGACCGACGAAAAGGAAAGTCGGCAGCACATAACGGTTGGGCACCTTGAAATTTTTGAAAGAATAAGTCGGCACCCGGCTAATCATCAGGATTGAAACGGAAAATAGGAGCACGGCACTTGCAATCGGGTGGCCAAGGAGCTCATCGCCGAAGACAAAACTAAGCATCATTGGAAGCAGAACAATCGCCGCCGCGGCTGGTGAAGGAACGCCGACAAAGAAATTATAGGACCAGAGGGGGCTGTCCTCGTTGCCGTCCTGGGTATTAAACCGTGCCAGCCTTAGCGCACAACACACCCCATAAAGCAACACAAACGCCCAGCCGACTACGCCCCATTGCTGCATCGTCCAGAAATAAAGCAGAATGGTTGGCGCAACGCCGAAGCTTAGAAAATCGGAAAGGGAATCCAGCATCGCGCCGAATTCGCTCGTCGCGTCCATAAGCCGGGCGATACGCCCGTCCAGTCCGTCAAAAATTGCCGCAACAAAAAGGGCAAAGATGGCCGATTCCCACCGTTCCTGAAAGCCAAAGCGGATGGCGGTAAGACCGGCGCAAAGCGCTAGAACCGTAAGAATGTTCGGCACCATCCGGTTAAAGGACAGCCCTTTCAGGCGTGCGCGCTTTTCACGAAACATCTAGCGAAGCTCCCCTGCCCGTGCTGGCTCTTGAGAGTGAAGGTCCGCAAGCACTGTCTCCCCTCCAAGCACCTTTTGTCCGACAATAACAAGCGGCGCAATCCTTTGCGGAAGGTAAATATCGGTGCGGCTTCCAAAGCGAATAATGCCAAAGCGTTCGCCGGTCATGACCTGCTGATCTGACTGCAGATCACATTTTATTCTTCGGGCAACAAGGCCTGCAATCTGGGACAGCCCGACATTCGTTCCCGTAGCTGTCGTAATGCGAATAACCTGGCGTTCGTTAAGTTCGCTCGCCTTATCAAGGCTAGCGTTGAGGAATTTCCCCGGTCGGTAGGAAAGTTCGGTGACCGTTCCAGCGATTGGAACCCGGTTCACATGCACGTTAAAAATATCCAGAAAAATACTGATCCGCGTGTGCGGCTCTTCCGGCAAGCCAAATTCCAAAGGCGGCTCTACGGATTGAATGGCTCGCACAACGCCATCTGCCGGACTGACCACTAGACCCTCACGAGTTGGCACGACGCGGTCGGGGTTGCGAAAAAACCAGCCGCACCAGATCGTCGCCACCAGCCCAATCCAGCCAAGCGGCGCATAAAAGGAGCCAAGCAAAAGGGCTGCAAGCGCGAACACGGCCAAGAATGGCCAACCCTCACGGTGAATGCGTAAGCTATATGCTTTTTTTAAATCTTCGTGCCACATGATTTGTGCCGGAATTTTACCGATCCTTACGCCGGAAGAAAGAAATTTTCTTCTCCAAGGCATCTACCTGCCCACATCAGGGCCCGAAAGCTAGGGAATTTTACTACTTTTTAAGAACAAAATGTAAAGCTTGGGTCCGAATAGGGAGGACCGGACCCTGCCACAAAACGCCCTCATATCGCCTTTTCCAGACAAGGATACCGCCCCGTCCATCGACGTTTTGAACACCCAGGCGCTTCCTCTCGAGGTCGGCGCCATCCATTTGTCGCAAGATGGCAGCATCACCCATGGCGATATATGGAGCAGTTTTGAATTCGGTTTTCGCTACCGAGAATATGCCTTTGGCGTAACGGCTTATAGCAAAAATGGTACGCTTTGCATCACCCTATCCGCCTATCTTGGGGTTATTCCATATTCAGCTCAGTGTGCAAATGCCCGCGATGAAATTATTGGAATCGTTGAGGGGCTTCCGCTGCACACCCATATCCATTTCGAAATTACGAGCACTCAGCAACTTTTTCTGCGAGCAGAACCGGTGCTTGCCTCACCCCACACCCCTATCCGCATTCTAACTGCAATTACGGCTTCGTTATACGAAGCCGTTCCCCATCTCGACCATTTGCACGCAAAGCTTTATGGAAAAATGGCTTAGCCAGCTACCGCAGAAACACTTTCCGTCTCTTTCAGATAGCACTGATAGGTTTTTTGCAACCCCTCTTCCAACGGCATTTTTGCCTTCCATTCAAGTGCGTTGAGGCGCCCAACGTCGAGAAGCTTCCGTGGCGCACCATCTGGTTTTCCGGTGTCATAAAGAATATCGCCCGAAAACCCAACGGTTTTTGCAACCAGTATCGCAAGGTCAGAAATTGCAATCTCCACACCCGTGCCCACATTGATATGAAGCTCATCGGAATAAACTTTCATAAGGTGGACCAGCGCATCCGCCAGATCATCGACAAAAAGAAATTCCCGTCGCGGCTTGCCGGTTCCCCAAATTTCCACCGACGCCGCAGCTTCAACCTTGGCGCGGTGCATCTTGGCAATTAACGCTGGGATGACATGGCTGGAAAAAAGATCAAAATTATCACCCGGGCCGTAAAGATTTGTCGGCATTGCTGAAATAAAATCAACGCCATATTGACGGCGGTAAGCCTGCCCCATCTTCAGCCCAGCGATTTTTGCGATGGCATACCATTGATTGGTCGGTTCCAACTGACCTTCCAACAATGCCTCTTCCGGCATCGGTTGTGGCGCAAATTTTGGATAGATACAGGAAGACCCAAGAAAAAGGAGCTTCTTCACACCTGTCTTGAAGGCGGCGTTCAGAACATTCGTTTCAATGGCAAGATTGTCATATATAAAATCCGCCGGTCGCGTGTCATTTGCCAGAATGCCGCCGACACGCGCCGCAGCCAGAAAAATCGCATCCGGCTTTGTCCGCCCAAGCCAAGCCTCAACATCCGCCTGACGCGTAAGATCCAGATCGGCATGAGAAACTGTAAGAATTTCGCATTCCTCGCCAGCAAGCCGACGAAGAATCGCCGAGCCCACCATCCCATGATGACCGGCCACCCAAAGCTTACGGCCCTTGAGCGGAAAATACGCGACGGGTGACATCATCGCCGCCCCTCGGAAATATTTTTCATGTCGGCGTCCATCATTTCACGAACCAATTCCGTAAAAGATATCCGATGCGTCCAGCCAAGTTTCTTACGCGCTTTTGAAGGGTCGCCCAACAGGCTTTTCACTTCCGTAGGGCGAAAATAACGCGGATCGATTTCGATCAGAGTCTCGCCACTTTTCGCATCGATCCCTTTCTCTTCCAGGTCTTTCCCCTTCCAGACAATCTCGCGGCCAATATGGCGGAAGGCAATCTCGACAAATTCACGCACGCTGTGCTGCTCTCCGGTTGCAAGGACATAATCGTCCGGCTCCGACTGTTGCAGGATGCGCCACATGCCATCGACATAATCCCTGGCATGCCCCCAGTCGCGCTTGGCATCCAGATTGCCAAGAAACAGCTGGTCCTGATGCCCGTGATGAATAGCGGCAACGGCGCGTGTAATTTTTCGCGTGACGAAGGTTTCGCCTCGCGTCGGGCCTTCATGATTGAAAAGAATTCCATTTGAAGCGTGAAAGCCATACGCCTCACGATAGTTCACTGTGACCCAATAGGCATAGAGCTTCGCTGCGGCGTAGGGGCTTCGCGGATAAAACGGCGTCGTTTCCGTCTGGGGCGTCTCCTGAACCTTGCCATAAAGTTCGGAGGTTGAAGCCTGGTAATACCGGGTGTGCGTTTCCATGCCCAGAATCCGGACGGCCTCCAACAGGCGAAGCGCGCCAAGCGCATCTGTGTTTGCCGTATATTCCGGCGTCTCAAAACTCACCTGTACGTGGCTCTGAGCAGCAAGGTTATAGATTTCCGTTGGTTTGGTTTCCTGGACAAGGCGAATCAAGCTCGTCGCATCTCCCATGTCTCCATAATGAAGTGAAAACCGCACATCTCTTTCATGGGGGTCTCGATAAAGGTGGTCGATGCGCCCGGTATTGAAGGAGGAAGAGCGTCGCTTCACGCCGTGAACGACGTAGCCTTTCTCGAGAAGAAACTCCGCCAAATAGGCCCCATCCTGACCGGTGACCCCGGTAATCAGTGCAATCTTATCCGCCATAATCCCCACATTCCCTGCATATAAAACGTTCCCGGCCTGCTTGCCGGATTTTTCACAATCGGCGGCTCACGTCTTCTCCTGGCCACCAGCCGCACGCCCATAGATGTCGTCAATACGAACGATATCGTCTTCCCCAAGATAGCTTCCAGACTGAACTTCAATCAGGTAAAGCGGCTCGTCGGTGGTGTTCTCAAGACGGTGGATGGTCCCGGGCGGAATGTAAGTCGATTCGTTTTCTCCAAGCAAAAAAGTTTCATCCCCCCGTGTCACCAGTGCCGTGCCGTTTACAACCACCCAATGTTCCGCCCGATGTCGGTGTTTCTGAAGAGATAGCTTTTTTCCAACACCGACCATAATGCGCTTCACCTGAAAGCGTTCACCGGAATCAATGCACTGATAGCTTCCCCATGGCCGGGAAACGGACAAATGCTGTTCAACCTCTTCGCGCCCCGCCGCCTTTAATTTTTCGACGATCCCTTTAACCTCCTGAGCGCGATCGCGGTCGATGACAAGGACTGCGTCTTTCGTTGCGACGACGACCACGTTTTCCACCCCAAGCACGGCAAGAAGCGGCCCTTCACTGCGAAGATACGCGTTACGAACATCTTCTGTGAACACGTCGCCGATTTGCACCGTTCCCATGGCATCCGGCGTTTCGATCGCCTGCAGCGCCGGCCACGAACCAACGTCGCTCCAGCCCATGTCGGCTGGCACAACCACCGCCGCAGACGTGCGTTCCATCACCGCATAATCGATGGAAATAGAGGGGGAAGCGATGAACGCGTCCCGGTCCAGGCGCAGAAAATCAAAGTCCATGCTGGCTCCATCCACCGCCTTGCGCGCCGCAGCGGCAATTTCTGGCTGCCATCGGCCCAGCTCTTCAAGGAAGCGGTCTGCACGAAAAAGAAACATGCCGCCATTCCAATACATATCGCCTTTAGCGAGAAATTTTTCCGCGGTTTGCCGATCCGGCTTTTCGACAAAAAGGGCAATTTCGAAACAGGCCTCTCCCTCCTGCAGCGATTGGCCTCGCTGAATATAGCCATAACCGGTTTCCGGTGCGGTTGGTACGATGCCAAAAGTAACAAGGTTGCCGCCTTCGGCCGCTTTCCTAGCAATCGCCACCGCCTCAAGAAAGCGCTTTTGGTCGCGGACAAGGTGGTCGGATGGCAACACCAAAAGAAGAGCGTCCGCATCGTCCTGAAGGGCAAGAAACGCCGCAACCGCAATCGCAGGTGCCGTGTTGCGCCCTTCCGGTTCCAACACAATGCGCTGCGGCGCAAGGTCGATGACGCGAAATTGTTCGGCAATGGCGAAACGATGCGCGTCGCTTCCGATAATCAAGGGTGGCGCAAAAAGCGCCGCATCGCGCACCCGTAGCGCCGTTTCCTGCAGCAGACTTCGATTACCAAGCAGTGGGTAAAGCTGTTTCGGATAGGACGCCCGGGAAAGCGGCCACAAACGCGTGCCAACCCCTCCAGACAGAAGAACCGGCGTTATCTGTGCTGCTGCCGTAGTTTTCCCCGCCATGACGCCCTCTGATACCCCCAGCCCCGCCTAACGAAGCGAGAACAAAAGTGTAGCAGGGGTCGCCCCGCCCGCAAAATGAATGAAAATCGAATTTAGGAGGAAGGCGTGACTTTTCTTGCCGTCCAACGCGTGCCATGCCTGAAAAAGCGATATATGCCGACACCAAACGCCAGCAAGCCGATCAAAATCGCCATAAAGGCAATGTTGGCGAATCGAAGCGTGCCAACCAGGGAATCAATGTCCTCGCGCAGTTTTCTCTGAACTTTGCGCTGCTCTTTACGAGCCTGGAATTTTTGTTGATTGATGGCCTTAATCATTTCCAGGCGCTCAACCACTTTCGAACTTTCTTTTTCGTACACGTTCTGGCTCTGAAGGTTCTTCACCTCCCTATCCGCCGCAACGATCAAATCATCAAGTTCTTTTGCGTGGCTGCGATAACGCTCTTCCGCATCCCTCGCAAGACGCTGCAACCGAATGAACGGACGATAGGACGTCCCCCGGCTGCGAAGCGAGATCATGTCCTCAGTTCCGCTAAGATTTTCAAGCGCATTGATGGTGAATTCGCCATTCGAGGCAACCGGCGTATGAGTCTGATGGCCATAGAAGTCACCGACCAAGGTCCACCGGTTGTTGTGCAGAACGTCCGTATCGGCAACAACAATGACGTTAATAGGCTGCGTTGATTTTCCAATCGGCGGATAGGTCCATTTTTCGATTTCCTGCTCGCTTGGAATCTTCGGCTGCTTTTTGTCCTTCTCAGCAGTCTTTTTCGCGCCTTCCTCTATTTTTGGAAGCACAATCGCCGGCGGCCCTTTCGGAAATGCCGTCTTGACCGGCCCAGTCAGGCGCGCCGCCAGAACGAAATTTTCGCCACTGGGCTTGAAATCGCGGAGAAATTTTTCCGGATCAATGTTGCCAACCAAATCCTTCGTCTCAATCAGCATGGAATCCTGCGAACTGACAATCAAAGGCGTAAAGGTCGTCGTGGCACCGGCCTTCAAACGCAAGGCGCCCGCCGTGGCAAAATCAACCGCTTCCAGCCCGCTCGTGACCGGATCTTTCTGGTTCAGATTGTCCATACCAAGCTTGAACCATGGCAGGTAACGAACAACCTCTTCATTTGCTTTTTGATTGACCTCAAAACCGGTCGTGCCCGTTTCGGCATTCCGGCGATCTCCGACAAATCGATTAACGTCGTATTGGAGCCCCCACGCGTCGAACAGCTTTTCCAGCTTCGAGCCCCGGTCCGTCATCGACGGAAGTTCTCCGAATTTTGTTGGTGGCGTTCCAAATTCCGCAAACGGATCAACAAAAATCAGGGCGCGGCCACCGCGCAGGACATATTGATCGATGAAATAAAGGGCACGGTCGCTCAACGTACGCGGGTGAACAATCAACAATAAATCAGCGCCGCTGATTTCACGCATGTCCTCAATGAACTTCACATTGAAGAACTTTTCCATCTCACCAAGGATAGCATAAGGCTTCGATTGGCCGCGCTTCACGGCTGCGAAGGTAACCGCGCCATGTTTTAAGGGAAGCTGCCCGATTACACCGATGGTCGGCTTCGTTTCCCGACCCAAATTATGGATCATCTGGGTGATGTCATATTCAAGGAACTGCTCTTTCCCCAGTTGGAAGAAGGGAATGACGTCGGCCGTTCCACCGCCCCCATCCGCGTCCCTGCCGGCCACGCCATAGAGACCGAAAAAGAACTGCGCACCGGTTTCATCCAGCGGCACACCCTGAACCCCATCTTTCTGGGCCAGATCCTCTTTCTCGGTAAACGGTTCAGGATCGATGATTTCCAGACTAAGAAGGCCGTTTGAACGCGCAACATATTCTTCAAGAAGCTCTTCAACGCGTTTCGCATAAGTGCGGATTTCCGGCACCGCATCGGCCATTGTCTTTGAATAATAAAGACGCAGCGTCACTTTCCGCTCAAGGCGGTCCATCACGACACGGGTGCTGGGGGAAAGCGTGTAAAGTTTGTCTTCCGTAAAATCGAAGCGGGCCGTTTTCCACGCAACATTCGTAAGGGCATTGATGCAGAAGAAAAGAACCGCTGCAACAATTACGCCGCCAATGGTTAGAAGCCCATGTTTCATTTTAAGGCCTAACTCGCTTTCTTGAATTCAATGACGACCGCGTTCGCATAAAGAAAAAACGCGATCAGGGTCAAAAAATAGATGATGTCGCGAATGTCGATCACGCCCTCAATGATGGCGTCGAAATGGGCAGAAAAGCTAAACGACGCGATCAGATCGACCACCCATTGCGGCGCAAACGCCCCGAAGAAGTCTGTCACAAGGCCCTGGCCGGCGATCGTGAAGATAAAACACACGACGACCCCGGTCACAAAAGCGATGATCTGGTTTTTCGTAATTGCTGAAATACAGGAACTAATCGCCAAATAGCCTCCGGCCATCACGAGAGAACCCACATAGCCCGCAAGAACCACCCCGTTGTCCGGGTTGCCCAGGTAATTGACGGTCAGCCACATAGGGAATGTCAACGACAGCGCAATTGCAGTAAACGCCCAGGCCGCCAGAAACTTTCCTAAAACGGTAGCGCCAAAGGGAACCGGCAGTGACATCAGAAACTCGATCGTTCCTGATTTTCGCTCCTCCGCCCACAATCGCATCGAAATGGCCGGCATCAGAAAAAGATAGAGCCATGGGTGAAATTCAAAAAAGGAACGAAGATCCGCATGGTCCCGTTCGATGAAGAGGCCAAAATAAAAGGTGAAGACCCCAGCAAGGAACAGAAAAATAACGATGAAAACATAGGCAAGCGGCGTCGCAAAATAGCTCGCCAACTCTCGCTTCATGATGATGAATGTTTTCCTCATGTGTTCGCGCGGCCGCCTTTCTCTCTCTGTTCCATGGCGACGGCGTCGCCAATGGTGAGACTGCGGAAAACTTCATCGAGACGCCCCCGTTCGGCGTAAAGCTCTTCCACCCGCCAGCCACGATCCCGCGCAAGGTCACTCACTTCTCTGACAATCGCGGCACCCTTTTTCGGGAAAACCATATAGTCCTGCACGCCATTTTCTTTGGTGCCAGCTTCGACGCGCGCCACCTGCGGCAACGCCTTCAATATTTTTTCCATCTCTTTGGCCGCGTCCATAGCGACCGAAATGGTTACGGCATTATGATATTTTGACCGCGATTCCAGTTCACTTGGCGTACCGTCAGCAACGATCTTGCCATGATCGATAATCATTGCGCGATCGCAAACGGCGTTCACTTCCTCAAGGATGTGGGTGGAGATAATAATCGCCTTGTCCGCTGCCATTTCGCGGATCAGCGTTCGCACCTGATATTTTTGGTTGGGATCCAGCCCATCCGTCGGCTCATCCAGAATAAGGACAGGCGGATCATGCAAGATTGCCTGGGCGACCCCGACGCGGCGACGAAACCCCTTCGAAAGGGTCTCAATGGGCTGGTTCAGCACCGGCTCAAGCCCCAGTTTCGCGATTGCCCCATCCACCGCACGGCGTTTTTCCTTGCCCCGCAGACCCCGGATGCTGGCTGCGAAATTCAAAAAGCCGCGAGGCATCATGTCCGGATAACCCGGCACGCCCTCCGGCATATAACCGATCAGTTCCTTCGCCTTGATCGGCTGTTTTCGAATGTCAAAATCACCAATCCGCACGATCCCCGCCGTGGGACGAAGAAAGCCAACAATCATGCGCATGGTTGTGGATTTGCCGGCACCATTTGGACCCAGAAAACCCAGGACCTCGCCACGCGGCACGGCGAAAGAGACATCGTCAACGGCGATAAACAGGCCGAAGCGCCGCGTCAGATTCAAAATTTCAATCATCGGTGCCATCTATTGCACAGTTTCCTTGTCGCCAATTGGCCGCAAAACCCAGCAGGGCCGCACGTCGATCCCCAACAACCTTTTGGTGAAGAACGGTAATTTTGCTGATACCTAGGGCAAAATACGTAGGGCAAACTGCGAGCGTGTTCAAGTAACAAATGCTTGATTTTCGCGGTATCGGAAAGTGATCCTCTCCGCCGGGGGGGCTGCTTACAATTGCCAGCGCCGCAAATCTTCCGGAAGCGTAAGCGTACGCCACATGCCTTTAATATCTGCAACCACACCGCCCGGATGCAGCAGGGACCGAAAAGATGCGCCCGTAAAGTCACGGTAAAGGCCGTGAGGCACCGCGCCGATCAGCGCGTGATAAGGGCCGCCACCCTCCAGAGAGGGAAGAAGATCGACTTCGTAACTAAGCTTGGCCTCCGTCGGGTCCGCACACACGTCATGCACATCTACCCGGTGGCCGCGGGCTTCCAAGGCGCGAACCAGGTCAATGACCTTCGTATTGCGAAGATCGGGCACATTTTCCTTAAAGGTCAGACCAAGAACAAGAAGGCGTGTCGAGCCCCCCTCCGGAAAAGCCTCGTCAATAGCGACACCGATGCGTTCAGCAAGGCTAGTGCCCATCGCATCATTGATCCGCCGCCCGGCAAGGATGATTTCGGGGTCATGGCCCATCTCTTTGGAACAATAGGCAAGGTAGAAGGGATCGACACCGATGCAGTGACCACCAACAAGCCCCGGCTGAAAATCAAGGAAATTCCACTTCGTCCGCGCCGCATCCAGAACGTTATGGGCGGAAATCCCCAATCTCCCGAAAATTTCCGTTACTTCGTTGATAAAAGCGATGTTGATATCGCGTTGCGCGTTTTCGATGACCTTGGCCGCCTCCGCCGTACGGATATCGTGGGCGACAAAAATGTTGCCATCGTTCAACTTCCCATAAACTTCTTTTAAGAGCGCCGAAACCTCAGGCGTCTGGCCGGCCACAACCTTCGTGATACGTTCAAGGCTGTGCTCCCTGTCTCCCGGGTTAATCCGCTCTGGCGAATAGCCAAGATGAAAATCAATCCCACAGCGAAGCCCGGAGGCTTCCTCCAGGATCGGCCCACAAACGGCCTCGGTCACGCCCGGATAGACCGTGCTTTCATAAACGACGACCGCCCCTTTCGCCAGCACCGAACCCACCTGACGGGACGCAGAGCGAAGCGCTGCAAGGTTCGGCCGGTTTGTTTCATCCACCGGCGTCGGCACGGCGACGATGAAAAATTCCGCCTCTTTTAAATCCTCGATCTTGTCCGTAAGCGCTAGGGTGGAATCCGTCAGCGCCGCCTCCGACACCTCGTGGGTCCGGTCATGGCCGACGCTAATTTCAGAAACACGTGAAGAATCAAGGTCATAGCCTGTGACACGGAAATGTCTGGCAAGGGCAACAGCCAGCGGCAAACCCACATAACCAAGCCCAAGAACGGCAATTTTGGAAATCGATTTCACAATTTTTCCTTGTATTTTTCCAAATTTCACCTTCGCAGCTTCTATCCTGTCCCCGTCCACGCGTCAAATCACCGGCTTGAAGGCTTGCTAGCCATTTGATTTTTATCTCAATTACAGATTGACATTCATACTTTGAACAAATATTTGTTCAAGGCATGAACATTTCCGAGGAGGCGACGGATGGAGGGGCTGACGAAGGCTGGAAAGCCTGGCCAGGACCCGGCAACGACTTTGACGACCCTTGAGCTGCTCAGCAGCGTCGAGAAGGTCGAGCATATGTCCCAACGTCGGCTGGCCCTGCGCCTCGGGGTTGCGGTCGGGCTGGCAAATAGCTACCTCAAACGCTGCGTTCGCAAGGGCCTGGTCAAGATGACCAAAGCCCCGGCACGGCGTTACGCCTATTACCTGACGCCGAAAGGCTTTAGCGAAAAGTCCCGCCTTACCGCCGAATATCTTTCTCATTCCTTTGAATTTTTTCGCAATGCCCAATCCGAATGTCAGCGCACGCTACGCGCCGCAGAGGCCCGTGGTTGGCGGCGCATTGCACTCTCCGGCACCGGCGAACTTTCAGAAATTGCAACCCTTGCGGCCCGCGAAATCGACATCGAACTGGTGGCCATCCTAGCACCTGGCCGCAACGAACAGGAAATATCCGGGCTTCCCGTAGTCGCCAGCCTCGAAGACATCCCTGACCTGGATGCCATTCTTATTACTGATATCCAGGCGCCCCAGACGACCTTCGACACCTTGCGAGCCAAATTCGACCCGGCGCGCCTGCTGACACCATTGCTGCTGCACATCACCCGCGAAGGCGGCGCCCGTGAAGGCGACGTGCAAAAAGTGGAGACGACGGAATGAAACACTGGTTCGTCGCCCGCACCCACGCCCATGCTGAGACAAAGGCCGCTGCACATCTCCGCCGTCAGGGCTTTGACGTCTATCTGCCCCGTTTCGCTAAAACGCGCCGACACGCCCGGCGCGAAGAACGGGTCATCGTCCCCCTCTTCCCGCGTTATCTCTTCGTGCAAATGGACCTGAACCATGCGCGCTGGCGCGCCATCAATGGCACGGTCGGAATTGAACGGCTGCTCGCAAATGGCGACCGCCCTGCTCCGATACCGGAAGGCACGATCGACGACCTGCAAAACCAGGAACGCCCAAACGGCCTTCTGACGCCAGCCAGCCTGGTCCGCCTTGATCGCGGCGCGCAACTGCGCCTCGTTGAAGGTGCCTTCGCCGAACGGGTCGGAATCTACGAACGAATGACCGCCGACCAGCGGGTTGTGCTGTTGTTGAATCTATTGGGGCGTGAAATACGTATCACCGTCCCGATTGAGGCCGTCGACGCCGCCTAAGGTTTCGACGTAAGGAAAAAAATGACAGCCCTATCCACCCAATCAAATTCCGAACCAATTCCCTTTATCGACCTGAAGGCGCAACGTGACCGGTTACGCGACAAACTTGATGCCGCCATCGCGAAGGTCTTAAACCATGGGAAATTTGTCCTGGGTCCGGAGGTCGCCGAGTTTGAATCAAAAGCTGCCGAATTCGCCGGTGCCAGACATGCAATCGCCTGTGCGAATGGAACGGACGCCCTGTCCCTTGCCCTGATGGCATCCGGCATCGGACAAAAGGATGCCGTTTTCGTTCCAACGTTCACTTTTGCCGCAACGGCAGAGGCGCCAGCCCTTTTAGGCGCAAGCCCCGTCTTTGTCGATATCGCCGAGGACGATTTCAATCTTGACGTGGCCCAGATCGCAGAGGCCATCGAAACTGCAAAAAAGAACGGGTTGCGCCCTGCCGCCATCATTGCCGTCGATCTTTTTGGCCAGCCGGCAGATTACGAAGCCATCCACGCCATTGCCGCCGAACATGGCATGGCTGTCATCGCAGACGCCGCCCAATCCTTTGGCGCAACCCTGCATGGCAAACGCGTCGGCACCCTTGCGCCAATCACAACGACCAGCTTTTTCCCGGCGAAGCCTCTGGGCTGTTATGGCGATGGTGGGATGCTTTTTACCGATGACGATGCGACCGCCGCCATTTTGCGCGCGATCCATGTCCATGGCGTTGGCACCGCACAATATGACTACACGCGAATTGGCATGAACAGCCGTCTCGATACACTTCAGGCGGCAATCCTGCTTACAAAACTTGCGATTTTCCAGGACGAGATCGAAACGCGCGACCGGGTTGCACAGCGCTATTGTGAAGCCCTGTCCGAAGACGTCATCACGCCCATGGTACAAAACGGCCGCACTTCCGCCTGGGCGCAATACACAATCCGGCTTAAAGGATTAAACCGGGAAAGCGTCACTTCGGACCTGCGCGCACAAGGCATCCCGACGGCGATTTATTATCCAAAACCGCTTCACCTGCAGGCGGCCTACGCCGCCTTCCCACGGGTGAGAAACCTTCCCGTTTCCGAACGTCTCGCCAAGGAGGTGCTGAGCCTTCCCATGCACCCTTACCTTAAAGAAGGCACTCAGGACCGGATTACCGCCGCCATTCGTGAGGCGGTTGCGTAGAAACATGGGAAACCCCGCACCAGACGCCATGCCGGGAAATCAGCTTGTCGTCAAACTTCAGGAAGGCATCCTCCTGGAGAACGGCATTCACCTTCAGCCAAAGAGCAGAATCCTGGATTTCGGCTGCGGATCTGGCCGTCACACCTATGAACACCTTGATCGCGGCTATCAAAATGTTTTTGGCTATGACATTCGAAATTACGTGCAGTTACGAGACCCTGCAGATATCGCGCGTTTCCGCTTTGATACCAAAACAACAATCACCCACATCCCTTTCCCGGATGACCACTTTGATTTTATCTTCTCAACGTCTGTTTTCGAGCATGTTGTCGAGCCGGAACGCGCCCTTCACGAAATTTATCGCGTGCTAAAACCAGGTGGCGTTAGCCTCCATAACTTCCCCTCAAAATGGCGCCCCATCGAGCCCCATATCTATGTGCCCTTTGGCGCTGCCTTCAAATCTTATGGCTATTATTTCTTCTGGGCATTGCTTGGCATTCGCAACGAATATCAGAAGGGAAAATCGGCTAGCGACGTCGCCAGGCTTAATCAAAATTATGCCAAGACCGGTTTGAATTACCCTAGCAACAGAGAAATCAACCGCATGTTTTCGAAATGTTTTGACTCATTCCGGTCGGATGAAATCGCCTATACAAAACATTCCCCAGGTCGGTCAGGCGCCCTTTACCCG
>CAYTAE010000015.1:5047-15236 GCA_964435655.1 uncultured Rhodospirillaceae bacterium | reverse complement strand
CGACCCCCAGATTCGTAGTCTGGTGCTCTATCCAGCTGAGCTACGGGCGCCCAAAACGGTCACAGTGAAAGCGGAACCTACCCAAAGCGCAAGCGAATGGCAAGCTGGGGCGCAAAGGCGTACAAGGCCGCAAAAGACCCGCACATGAGGCCCTGCCATGTCCGGAGAACGCGCGTTATCCATAGGAAAATTAAAGGGTTGGCAGATACAGCCCCTTCCATAATAATGCTTGGTCCTTCGAGAGGCCGGGCAAACGGGCCTTGAAGGTCCTTTTGGCTGACCGGTATTTGAGAAACGCTTTCATGATCTTTTCAAATCGACACGTCGCCGCGCTTGGAGCGGTAATTCTTCTCGGAGGCTGCGCGTCTTTCGGGGACGAGCTTTGGCCGTCCCTCACCGGCGAAGAACCCGCCGAGGGTGGCACTTTGATTGCCTCCACGTCCGAACCGTCAACGGATCGCATCATCATTGAGCCGTACAATGCGGGACAGACGAACAACCGCGCCCCCGTGCCGGTTTTGGGCACCGCACCAACGCGAGCCCCGGCAACGGCGCCGACGCCTGTACGCGGCGCGCCACCCCTTCTTGGCACAACCAGTTTTGAACCGATGGCGGTTACATCTGGCGCCGCCACAGGCACCTATGTCGGCCAGAAGGTCGTCCAGATCCGCAACGAGCTGGCAGGCCTTCGCTCGCAACTGGCCCAACGCAACGGCGTGCTGCAACAGATCCGCAGCACGACGGTCAGCAACGCCCAGCAATATCACGGCATTATCGCCGCCATTCAGGCCCGCCTGCAGGTCGGTACGACACCAGGCAACCCAATCCTGATCAGCCAGTGGCAGACGGCGCAGCAGCATCTCAACAATGTCGGCAAAGACGTCGCCAACTTGAACAGCCTTGCCAATCAGGTGGCCGGCGATTCGGCCATGTCGGCCTACATTCTCGAATCCGCCCGGGCGGCTTACAGCCTTTCCGGCGCCATCGACGAGGATCACCGGCAACTTGCCATCCTTGAGGATGAAGTAAATCGCTCCGTTGTGATGGTCGATCGGCTTTTGAACGAGCTGAGCGAAGACATCAGCCGCCAGACCACCTATCTCGGCACCGAGCGCCGCAATCTGACGATTCTTTCCGTCGCGGTCAAAAATGGTGAGCTTTATGGCCCCAGCCTTTCGAACCGGGCCTTTTCCTCGCCGCCGATCCACGCACAGCTTTCCGGCGCAAACCAAACGGCCGCAATTGCCACCCCGGCACCGACGATGGGACGGCGGCCCCTCATTGTCATCCGCTTTGATCGCCCGAACGTTGAATATTCCCAGGCCTTGTACACCGCCGTGCGTAGCGCTCTGGACCGTCGTCCGAATGCGATTTTTGATCTCGTCGCCGTGGCCTCAACAAAAGGCAACACGGCAGATGCCGCACGCAATACAAACGCCTCGAAGAAAAGCACGGAAGGCGTCCTGCGCGCATTACGGGACATGGGTCTGCCGGCGGAACGTCTGAACCTGAAGGCGTCCCAAAGTGCAACGGCCGAATCGAACGAGGTCCATATCTACGTGCGCTGATTTTGCCGCGCAATCTGACCCGGCCATTCCGATGAAAAAACCGGCCCGTCAGAAATGACGGACCGGTTTTTCTTAACCACCCCGTCGGCAAAAGCCGAGCATCGCTTAAAAACTGAAAAACTCTGTGCATGAACGCGCCAAAAACCGAAACCTACGCACCAGACTGGCAGGAAATTCACCAGGCGGCGCGTGACCTGGCCCAAGCCATCCGGGGCGACGGCCCCTGGCACACGATCGTTGCCATTACCCGGGGCGGCATGGTGCCGGCGGCAATCCTTGCAAGCGAGCTTGCTATTCGCCGCATCGAAACCATCGCCATTGCAAGCTATGACGGACAACACTCGGAAACACCTCGCCTCCTGAAAACTTACGAGGGCTCCGGCGATGGCTGTCTTGTCGTCGATGACATCGTGGACACGGGAAAAACCGCCGAAATCGTTCGCGCTCTTTTGCCCGAGGCCTGTTTCGTCACCCTTTACGCAAAACCCGATGGCATGGTTTTCATCGATCATTGCGCCGCGAAGATGCCCCAGAATGTATGGGTCACCTTTCCATGGGAAAAGCCAGATTCGCCTGTAATAGGTTCGCCCGCGACGGACTAGCCCGCGACGGCAAGATTATCGATCAGTCGCGTTTTTCCCAAATAGACGGCGGCGAAAATGCGTGCCGGTTGGCCCGCCGCCTCGACAAGGGTCAGGTTTTCCGGATCGCGAATTTCAAGATAGTCAATCTTTTCAAAACCAACACGGCAAAGTTCGGACCGGCCCCAGGCAAGGGTTTCCGCAATCGCGCCGCCTTGCTTCAAGCTGGTGGCCATCTGCCCAAGCACGTCAAAAAGTTTTGGTGCGATCGCGCGCTCTTGCGCCGTGAGATAGGCGTTGCGCGAGGACATTGCAAGCCCGTCCGCCTCGCGCACGGTCGCCACGCTTTCGATCCGAACCGAAAAATCAAGGTCGCGAGCAAGGCGGCGCACAACCAACAATTGCTGGTAATCCTTTTCACCGAAGAACGCCGCATCTGGAAGAGTCTGAAGAAAAAGCTTCGTCACCACGGTCGCGACACCAGCAAAATGCACCGGCCGGAAGGCACCACAAAGCATTTCCGTCAAGCCCGTCACGCAAATTTCTGTCGCAAACCCTTGTGGATACACCTCCTCAATCGCCGGCGCGTAGAGAAGGTCAGCCCCGATCGCCGCAAGTTTTTCCAGATCCGCCACCGCATTCCTGGGGTAGGCGGCAAGGTCTTCATCCGGTCCAAATTGCAACGGGTTCACAAGGATCGTAACCAAGGTGCGGTCCATCTTTTCCCTGGACGCATGCACAAGGGCAAGGTGCCCCGCATGCAGGTCGCCCATCGTCGGCACGAGACCGACCGTTTCACCGGCTTCCCGCCAGGCTGCGACCACATGCCGCAAATCGGCGACCCGATGCACACAGGCTGTCTCAGCCCCTGTTTTTGTGTGGCGAATGCTACTCATGAAAAGCCCGTGACGTGTCTCAAGGTTGCGCGGCGGCGGTCGCGGCTTAAGGTTTCCGCTTTTTCACGCCAAAACAATGACCGGCTTCCGGAAAACGTCGTTTTCTGACATCCCCCGCATATCGCGCGGCAGCTTTTTCAATCGTCTCGCCAAGCGACGCATAGCGTTTAACAAAGCTTGGCGTGAAATCGGAGAACAGGCCAAAGATATCTTCCGACACAAGAATTTGCCCGTCGCAGGCAACCGACGCGCCGATGCCGATCGTCGGAACATCCAGCAATTCCGTTAATTCCTCGGCAATGGGCGCCAGCGTACCTTCGACGACAACGGCAAAGGCTCCCGCGCGTGCAATGGCCCGGCCATCGGCCAGAATCTGCTTTGCTTCGGCCTTCGTTTTGCCACGCGCGCCGAACCCGCCATAGGCACGTACGGATTGCGGCATCATGCCAACATGGCCCATGACGGGAATGCCGCGCTGGGTCAAAAAGGAAACGGTTTCCGCCATCGCCTCCCCGCCTTCCAGCTTGACCCCGGCTGCGCCCGTTTCCTTAAGGACCCGCGCCGAAATTCGGTACGCGGCCTGTGGCGATTCCTGATAGCTGCCGAAAGGCAAATCGATGATGACGCAAGCGCGCTTTGCACCGCGCATGACCGCCTGTCCATGCGCGATCATCATGTCGACCGTCACGCCAAGCGTGCTTTCCATTCCATAAAGAACCATGCCGAGAGAATCGCCCACAAGCAAAAGATCAACATGCGCGTCCAGCCGTTTTGCCATGGGTGTCGTATATGCGGTCAGGCACACAATCGGTGCATGGCCCTTCCGCGCACGAAGCGCCGGGATGGTGATCGCCTTTGCTGCCTTTGCTGTCTTTGGCATTGCTTGCCTCTCTTAAACCGCCTCTCTAAGGGCGGCCTTCCTATTGCTTCGTTTCGCGCCGCGACGCCATGTGCATCGGCCAGAATTCCCGCATCGACAGATAGGTAAACGAAGCCGACCAACCGATCAGCACCAGGCCATTCAAGGATTCGACGGCAGCAATCAGGCGCAGGCCGCCGACCGGATAGATATCGCCCATGCCCAACGACGTATAGGTCCCCGTCGAGAAATAAAGATAGTCCATAAAGTTTGTGACCGGCAGCCCTTCAAAACTCCCAAGGGCGAAATAATCGACAAGGATGGAATAGGCCAGCGCATAGAGCCACACCTCGATCGTATGCGCAAAAAACGCGGCAATCATCACGAAAAGCATCCGCGTTCGCGGCGGGATCGTAAGCCTTGGTAGGGCAACCGATGTTAGGCGCAAGACCTCGTAATGCACAAAAACCGTCAACAGGACAAGTACGGTCAAAGTAAAAAAGGTCGCAAACATCGGGGCCTGCCCTTGGCTGCCTAAAAAAACTGGCTGTGTAAAAACCCCCGCCATGGGGCGTGTTGTGGCATCTTATCGAAGGGTGGCCTTCAGGAAAACCGCGAAGCCGCCCGGCCCACATGGCTGACAACCAGGAACCGCCCGGACAAGTCCAATATGCAAAATACGCGATGACCAACCCAGCACGGATTTTTACGCCCTTTCGGAAACCCGCCCGCAATTTGTGGTTTCCGCACGCACGCACGTGCCTCGGCATGGCCGCGTTTCTTTTCTTTTCCGCATCTCTGCCCGCATCCGGGGCCGAAAACACCGCGACGCCTTCCCATATGGTGGCAGCCGCCCACCCGCTCGCCGTCGAGGCCGGCCTGGAAGCCCTCCGCGAAGGCGGCAGCGCCATCGACGCCGCGATTGCCACGGCGCTCGTGCTGACCCTTGTCGAGCCCCAGTCCTCCGGCATCGGCGGTGGTGGTTTTCTCGTCCATTACACAAAAAAAACCGGCCAGATCGAAAGTTTTGATGGCCGGGAAACTGCGCCTGCCGGCGTGGATGAAACGCTTTTCCTTGATGCGGCGGGCCGCCCGAGACCCTTTCGCGAAGCGGTTGTCGGCGGCCGTTCCGTCGGCGTTCCCGGCCTATTACGCATGTTCGAGATGACCCACAAGGCCCATGGCAAACTTCCCTGGAAACGCCTGTTTGCACCCGCCATTCATCATGCCGAGGAAGGATTCACAATTTCCAAAAGGCTGGCCCGCATGATCGCCGCCTCAAACGCGCTGGATGCCTTTGCCCCGACGAAGGCCTATTTTCTGAACCCGGACGGCACGCCAAAACCCGCCGGCACGCTTTTACGAAACCCGGCCCTTGCGCGCACGTTTCGCCATCTTGCTGAAAAGGGTGCCGACGCCTTTTACAAAGGACCGATTGCGGACGCCATTGCAAACACGGTCGCCACTGCAAGCCGCAATCCAGGCGCCATGACGTCGGAAGATATCGCCGCCTATCGCCCTGTCAAACGCGCCGTCATCTGCCGCCCGTATCGCGGCGCGCGCATTTGCACGATGGGGCCGCCAAGTTCGGGCGGCGTCACGCTGTTGCAGATTCTAGGCATCTTGGAAAATTTCGATCTTGGCACGCATCGGCCCGGGTCTATCGATGCCATCCATCTGATCGCCGAAGCCAGCCGGCTTGCCTTTGCCGATCGCAATCGCTATCTCGCCGATCCGGATTTTGTGCCCCAACCCATCGACGCGTTGCTGAACCCGGCCTATCTCAAAAAACGCGCCAGTAAAATTTCTCGAACAAAAAGCATGGGACACGCCCGGCCAGGTATTCTTGCTGGCGCACAGCCGGAAAAAACATCCGAAGCCCATCCGGAATCCCTTTCCACAACGCATCTAAGCGTCGTCGATGGCGAGGGCAACGCGCTTGCCCTGACCGCCAGCATCGAAGGCCCTTTTGGTTCGAAGTTAATGGTCCACGGTTTTTTGCTGAACAACGAATTGACGGATTTCGCCTTCCTGCCGGCGCAGGGCAACCGGCCTGTCGCCAACCGTGTCGCCCCTGGCAAGCGTCCGCGAAGCTCGATGACGCCAACCCTGGTGTTCGATCCGGACGGACGCTTTCGCATGGCAATCGGCTCGCCCGGCGGACCCTACATTATCGGCTTTGTGCTCAAGACCCTTGTCGCCACCCTTGACTGGAAGATGGGCCTTCAAGAAGCCATCGCACTGCCAAATTTTGTGAACCGCAATGGCAAGACGGAACTTGAAGCGGAAACGGCTCTTGATGTCACCGTGCACGACCTGGAAAAACTTGGACATAACGTCCTTTCTCGCGAACTGACAAGCGGCCTTCACGGAATCGCGCGTAAGAAAACCGGCTTGACCGGTGGCGCCGACCCGCGACGCGAAGGCATTGCCCTCGGCGAATAAACGACGCAAACAATCTGGAAAGGAACAAAGAGACGCAATGCTGAAACATATCCGAAAGATTTTTAAACCTACCGACAGCCCGGAAGACGCCCCCGGAGACGACGCCCCGGTGCAAATGGCGGTTGCAGCTCTTCTGATTGAAGCGGCCCTGTTTGACGGCCATTTTGACGATCGAGAACGAAAACAAATTCTGAAATTGCTGCGCGCACGTTTCGCTTTAAGTGAAATGGCGGCACAGGCCCTATGCGAACATGCGCAAGTCTGGGCGGAAGATCCAAACAACCTGCACCGCTTTACAAAAACCGTCAAAGACACCATGCCGCACGAAGAACGCGTCGAGTTGATCGAGATGCTATGGGAGGTCGCCTATGCCGATGGGCACATCGACGATTTCGAAGCCAATTTGCTCCGCCGAATAGGTGGCCTTATTTATGTATCCGACCGGGAAAGGGGCCAGGCGCGAAAACGCGTCTTAAGCCGCCTCGCTATTGACGAAAGCAAAAACCCAAGGTAAAGCCATCGGACGCTATCGGGCCTGAAAAACCCGTGGCCGGAAGAGCAATGGCCGGAAGGAGAGCAAAATGCCTTACGTCGTCACGGAAGCCTGCATCAAATGCAAATACACGGACTGCGTCGAAGTCTGTCCGGTTGACTGCTTCTACGAAGGGGAAAACATGCTCATCATCCATCCGGACGAATGCATCGATTGCGGCGTGTGCGAGCCGGAATGCCCGGTCGAAGCAATCATCCCCGACAGCGAGGGGGACGCCGACAAATGGCTTGAATTAAATACGGAATATTCAAAAATCTGGCCGAATATCACGAAGAAAAAAGATCAGCCCACAGACGCCGATGACTGGAAAGATGTCGAAAATAAATTCGAGGCCCATTTCAGCGCCAAACCAGGCGAAGGCGACTAAAATACCCACCCCGCCGGGATTACCCGAATAACTAATTGATTTTACACATAAAATCTGAAAAGAGGCACAGATACTGTCCTTTTGTCGGTTTTTGTGATACCTTGCGGCGCTTCATAGGCTGCACATCCCGGCTGGCGGCGCTGATCCACCACGGTTCCGGGAAGGGGTTGTGTGGCCCACGACGGGATGCCTGTCCGCAAAGGGTTCCCGTGATGGCCAGTATTGAGGGAAATTGACGCCAATGCCTAAAAAAACGAAGCCCAAAGCGAAACCCGCGCCAAAGGCAAAGCCCAAGGCGAAGGCGAAGGCGAAGCCTAAGGCGAAAACCAAAGCGAAGGCGAAACCCGCACCAAAGGCAAAGCCCAAGGCGAAGGCGAAGGCGAAGCCTAAGGCAAAAACCAAAGCGAAGGCGAAACCCGCACCAAAGGCAAAGCCCAAGACGAAAGCAAAAGCCAAAGTGAAGGCGAAATCCAAAATAAAACCCAAGGCGAAGGCAAAGGCGAAAGCCAAATCGAAGGTCAAAGCAAAACCAGCGCCGAAGGCGAAGGCAAAAGCCAAAGCTAAATCGAAGGTCAAAGCAAAACCAGCGCCGAAGGCGAAAGCCAAAGCGAAGGCAAAACCTACGCCAAAACCAAAAGCAAAGGTAAAAACGAAACCCGTGTCAAAACCAAAAGCAAAAGCTGCGCCAAAAGCAGCACCAAAGGCAGCACCAAAGGCCACGTCGAAACCAAAACCACCGCCCTACAGCAAAGGGGACTATGCCGTCTACCCCACCCACGGCGTCGGCAAAATTACGGCCATTGAAAAACAGACAATCGTCGGCCAGGAATTGCAGGTCGTCGTCATCCATTTTCCAAATGAAAAAATGACCCTGTCGGTGCCTATCGAAAAAGCGGAAGCTTCCGGTCTTCGCAAACTTTCCAGTCGCGATAAAATGCGCGGGGCACTAAAAATTCTACGCGGTAAAGCGCGCATACGCCGCACAATGTGGAGCCGCCGGGCGCAAGAATATGAATTGAAGATCAATTCCGGCAACCCCATCTCGATTGCCGAAGTGGTTCGGGACCTGCACCGAAATGCCGGCCAGCCGGATCAGTCCTACAGCGAACGGCAGATTTACGAGCTTGCCTTCGAACGCCTGTGCCGGGAAGTCGCTGCCGTCGAAAATCTCAACGACGAAAAAGCAATCCAAAAAATCGAGGGCCATTTACAGGCCGAACAACCAACGGCCCCGCCGCCCGATCCATCCAACCCCGGATAAGATTTATTTTTCAAGGATTTCAATCTGCTCGGGATGCGTGACTTCGATCATCGGACCATTAAACCGTTTGATCCAGCCGCGCACGCGGATAGGCTTGTCGGCATAGGCCCCAACATCAATTCCGTCTCGTTCGAAAACACGACGCGCCTTCGGTGAGATGGCGATGGTAAAATCCGTTCGCCAATCATCCCCAAAATTCAAATACCCGCGACCTTTCACGACAAGGGCCTTTCGGACTCTTCCCGTGACAAGCGCGAAACGGCTTAAACGACCAGCCGCCCCATCCACGTCAAGCACTCGGTAAAAGGGATGCGCCCAGATGCCCCGCTTTTCCGCGCGCGCTTTGCGTTCCAGCGCCAGCATCGCCGCAATCCGCACCCGGTTGTCGGCAAAGCTGTAAACACGCGCAAGACCGCGTTCCAGCAATTTCCCCTGTAGCCATTCGCCATCGTCCCCGCCCTGACCACTCACGAAAAGATGCGCCAACAACCGACCGTGCCGGTCGCGACGACGGCCGAAAAAATGCAGCTGTATTTTCCTGCCAAGGGCGAAATCGGCCAGCGCCTCCCTCGCCGCACCCGCCAGTGGCTGACTGGCAACACCCGCCCGCCCAAGGGAAAGCGTTGGTGCCTGAATACCTGCCAGCCGGACGGCCTCTCCATTTTCCAGGATCAGCGTATCCCCATCCACAACGTCACGGACGACGCCCCATTCCACCACCCTTTCCGCAGCGGCAAGGACGGGGCCGGGAAAAAGAAAAAACAGCAAAAGAAAGGGCGCGCACAGCCTCATTTTGATGAGTATAGCAAGCCACCGACTTTGTGCCGCCCGCCGCGTTGCGATACGCTTTGCGCACCATAAGATCCACAAGATGCAAGGGCCGAAAAGCAATGCTGCGCAAACGCCTCTTCCCGGAAATCAAACCCCGGAAAACGGGCATGCTGCCCCTGGACCACGGGCATCGCATGCATTGGGAAACCGTTGGCCAGACGAACGGCATTCCCGTTCTTTTTCTCCATGGTGGGCCGGGATCGGGCATTTCACCGGCCAGCCGTCGTTTCTTTCGTCCCAGCCGCTACCAGATTGTTCTTTTCGACCAACGCGGCGCCGGAAAATCGACCCCAAAAGCGTCGCTTCTGGCAAACACGACCCACCGTCTTATCGGCGACATCGAAAAATTACGCCGGCATTTGGGAATCGAACGCTGGCTGCTTTTCGGCGGTTCATGGGGAAGCACGCTGGCGCTCGCCTATGGCCAGGCGCATCCCCAACGCGTCCTTGGGTTTATTCTGCGCGGTATTTTTCTTGGCCGAACCCAAGAAATTGACTGGTTCCTTCATGGTATGGGAAATTTTCGCCCCGAAGCGGGACGCGCCTTTCATGAATTCCTGCCCGAAAAAGAACGCAGGACGTGCCTGAAATCCTATCTCCGTCGGCTGAAACATCCAGACCCGGCGATCCATTTTCCGGCCGCCGCCGCCTGGAACGCGTATGAGCGCGCCTGCGTCAGCCTGTTGCCAATGCCCGCCCCACGGCGGCGGCAGGTGACGGCAGCTCAGCTTGCCATCGCCCGGATCGAGGCCCACTACATGGCCCACAACACGTTCCTAAAGGAAAGCGCCCTGCCGGGTCATATGGCCCGCAGCGCCCACCCGCCGG
>CAYTAE010000015.1:0-5037 GCA_964435655.1 uncultured Rhodospirillaceae bacterium | reverse complement strand
ATCGTCCAGGGCCGTTACGACCTTATCTGCCCAGCCCACACAGCCGATACCCTGGCAAGAAGCTGGCCAGGGGCAACCTACCGGGTGGTGGAAGATGCCGGCCACACCGCCTTCGAACCCGGCATTCAGGCCGCCCTTCTGCAGGCGACGGAGGCCTTTACAGGAAGGGCTTGAAAAGCCAGCGTAAAAGGCTTGCGTATCCGGCCCATTCCCGAAACAATCCAGAAAAATTCGTCTCCTCTGGGCTGGAAATCCGATGCCATTATGCACCCGTCTTCACATTTTCCGTCTTCGCAGCTTTGGCTTGGGTCTGGCCCTGCTTGGCCTTGTCTTTCTCAGCCCCCGCGAAAGCCATGCCCAGATCTTCGAAGTCGTCGATGAAGAACCGGCCTT
Source organism: uncultured Rhodospirillaceae bacterium (assembly GCA_964435655.1). Classification (GTDB taxonomy): domain Bacteria; phylum Pseudomonadota; class Alphaproteobacteria. Next base: position 4,644 of record CAYTAE010000015.1, on the reverse strand, counting down.
CCTTGCCTTAGGCCTGGGTGCCTTCGATGCGCTGGACGCCGACACGGCGGGGCAGTTGCATTTCGAATATCGCTCGAATTTACGGCTGTGGATTTTCAAACCCCATGGCGGCCTTTTCGTATCGACGGACGGCGCGATATATGGCTATGCGGGCCTTCGGGTCGATGTGTTTCTGGGCCGCCGCTGGGTCTTAAGCCCCAGCACCGCCATCGGCCTCTTCGAAGAAGGCAGCGGCAAAGACCTTGGCCACGCGCTGGAATTCCGCTCTGGCATTGAACTGGCCTACCGGTTCGACGATCGCTCCAGGCTTAGCGCCGGGCTTTTCCATCTCTCGAATGCGTCCATCGGCAACCGCAATCCGGGCGAAGAATCCGTCATGCTTTTCTACGCCCTGCCGATCGACCGCTTTCTCAGGCACTGGTAAAACGGCCCTGCGGGCAGCCCATGCCCGAGGACCGTCATGGCCAACCAAGCGCCCGTAGCTCAGTCGGATAGAGCACCAGATTCCTAATCTGGGGGTCGTGGGTTCGAATCCCGCCGGGCGCACCAGTTTCTTTGGGCGCGAGTGGCTTGACAGCCGCACCAATCGGCACCCTAATCCCCCTGGTCGCAAACGTCGCCAAGAACGACCTTGGCGCAAAAAATTTAGCCAAAAAAACGTCCTCCAAAAAAGCACGGTGCAAAAAAGATGCTGCAGAAAAACAGAACCCGACAAAAACCGCTTGCCAGCTTTCTTTGCGGAATTTTGTTGCCTATTTTTCTGCTCTCGGCATGCCAGTCGACGGAAACGGCGCCATCCGAACAGGAAAAGCGCGACGAGATCATCGCCTATTGCAAGGCCCATGCGAGAGAAGAGCGAACCCGCTTTGTCAAACGGGAAAAAGCCGCATCAAAAGGACGCGACCGGGATTTGGGCGTAAAAGCGCGCAAGTTTTTCAATCGGGCACGCATCCAGTGCCTTGAAGGGTACGGCCTTCCGCCCTCCTCATAGCTGCCGCGCGCAAAAGCCGTTTCGGGCCACTTCTTTTTTCTAATTCGAGGCCTTCGACCCCCGGAAGATCAGAAAAAGGCCAATTACAACGGCCAGCGCACCGGCTGCAACGCCACTTTGCGCCTCCCACCCAAGGAAAATCCACCCGTCATGTTTGTCAACAATGACGTCGTACAAATAGCTTAAATTGTTTACGAGGACGCCAAGGACGACAAGGGCCAGACCCTTTGTTACATTGCTGCCCATTTTGAACACTCCTTCTAAAATCATTTCCGTATTGTCAGCCTAGCCCATTTTTTGCTGCACCCACAACGCTCTGAGGAAAGGACCGACAAGCCCACCCTGACACGCTTTACGAAAGGTCCTGGGGCCACACAAATGCCGAGAGATTCCCAAGGCCAGCATCAGCCTCCTGCCAATCGGCACCGGAAAGGCCAATCACGGCAAGGCCTGCCGCCGGATGCCCCCGACTTAAGCGCGCCAATGATTTTGGCTTTCCATCCGTAACGAGCTTGCGTGCAAGATGTGTAAAGCCGGGATTGTGTCCAATGACCAGCACCGGATCGACGCTGGCCGGCAGACGGCGCAGACAAGCCAGAATCTGGCTTGGCGACGCAAGGTAAAGCGTTTTTAAAAAATGGACTGGCACGTCCGGGCCAAGGCTCACGCGAAGTTGCTCCCATGTTTCAACGGCACGGCGTGCCGCCGAACAGAGCACCAAGGCCGGGCGCAAGCCTTGTCGCGCCAGATACGCTCCCATTTTCTGCGCATCGCTTTTCCCGCATTGGTTCAAACAGCGATCAAAATCTGCAAGGGGGCCGCCTGCTAAATCCGACTCCCCGTGGCGCAGAAGATAAAGCGTCTTTTCCGGCATCGGCCTTCCTTACAAATTATGAGGCGCGTGTATGGGCAAGCCAGGCCTGAAACATCAGCACATCCCAAAGAAGATATTGCCAGTTTCGCTTTCCTTGCTGATGTTCTCGCCATTTTTCCAAGATGGGTTTCGGATCGAAGAACCCCTCATCCCGCAGGCGGGTTTCTTCCAGCAAGGCCTCGCCCCAGTCCCGCAAGGGGCCACGAAGCCAGGAATCAATCGGAACACCAAAACCCATCTTCGGCCGGTTGATAAGTTCGTCGGGAACGTAGCGGCCAAGCACCCGGCGCAGCAGCCATTTCCCCTGGCCGTGCCGCAATTTCATGTTTCGCGGCAAGCGCCAGGCAAACTCAACCACGCGATGGTCAAGCATGGGAACGCGCGCCTCCAGCCCAACCGCCATGCTAGCCCGGTCCACCTTTGTCAGAATGTCATCGGGAAGGTAGGTGACGGTATCGAGAAATTGCATCCGCTCCATGAAATCCGGAAATTCGCCCGCCAGGCTTTCGTCCCATAAAATGCCGGTCGGCTCGGTCCCCTCACGCAGGATGGACGCCGGGTCTTCCCAATGAGTCAGCAGCCGACGATAAAGAGCGTCGCAATTCGAAAGGGCCAGCACATCTGCAAGCTTGTGCAGTTTGTCTCCGGCCTGGCGCGGACGCAGGCGGGAGGGCAATACGCCAAACAGACGACTCCAATCCGCCGGTGAAACCGCACGCAGCATCGCCGCCGCACCATGGCGGAGCGGCAAGGGAAGAAACTGCAGCTTGCGCCAAAGCGCCTGCGCCCAGAAATACCGGTTGTAACCTGCAAACAGCTCATCACCGCCATCGCCGGAAAGGGCGACTGTCACATGCTGCCGGGTAAGCTCTGAAACAAGGAAGGTCGGAATCTGCGAAGAATCGGAAAAAGGTTCGTCATAAATATGGGGAAGTTTTGGAATGACGTCCATGGCGTCTGCAGGCGTCACGTAAAGTTCCGTATGGTCGGTCCCAAGATGCGCCGCAATTTTTTTTGCGTCTCCCGCTTCATTGTAAGCCTTCTCATGAAAACCAATCGTAAACGTACGCACCGGGTGACGGCTTTGTGCCTGCATAAGCGCTGCGATTGTCGAGGAATCGATGCCGCCGGAAAGAAACGCGCCAAGGGGAACGTCGGCAACCATCCGTTGCTTTACCGCGTCGCGAAGCAGCAGGTCGAGCTCTTCGGTCGCGTGCCCCACATTCATTTCCGGTCGTGATGTGATCGTCTCTCCTGCAATTTCACGCAAATTCCACCAGGTGGAAATTTCCGGCGTTCCGTTCGGGCGAAGCGTCAACATCTTGCCCGGCTCCAGCTTGAAACTATCGCGGTAAATGCTGTGCGGCGCCGGGATGTAATTGTGGCGCAAAAAGGATGCAAGCGCGTTGCGGTTCACATCCGCGCGGAAATCGGGATGCGCGCGCAAGGCTTTCAGTTCGGATGCAAAGAAAAAAAGATTTCCCTGATGCGCCCAATAGAGCGGCTTGATGCCCAGACGGTCGCGAACAAGGGTTAGGATACGTTCTTTGCGATCCCAAAGCGCAAAAGCAAACATGCCAACAAGGCGTTCAAGGGTGGCGACAAGTCCCCAGGCGGCAATTGCCTCAACAAGAATTTCAGCATCGCAATGCCCACGAAAGCCAATGCCTTTTTGTGCCAGATCGGCACGCAATTTTTCAAAGTTATAGACTTCGCCGTTATAGGAAAGGACATAACGGCCATCCTGGGATTCCATTGGCTGATGACCGGAAGGCGAGAGATCCAGAATCGAAAGGCGGCGATGGGCAAGGGCCACACCGGCGGCAGCCTCAATCCAGGCACCGTCGTCGTCGGGGCCGCGATGGTGGAGGACACGCGCCATACGCCGAACCGTAGCCACCAGCCGATCGGGAGGTGTCGCACGGGAAAGATCGACGAAGCCCGCAATCCCACACATTCAATGCACCCCGTCGCCCCGCCAGGCGATGCCCGAGCGCTTCAATCCGCACATCCTAATGCCCTTCGTGCTGGAGCAGATCGCCAATGGCTTTGTTCTCACCCGCGGCTAACCCGGTATAAAGCCTCTCATAGCCCTGCACGCAGGCTGCCGCAGAAAACTTCTTCACAATCCTTTCCCGACCGGCATCGCCCATTTGCCGGCAAAGCCCAGCATCTTTCACAAGCGTCAAAATGGCCTCGCCAAGATGTTCCGGGTCCTGGGGTGGCACCACAAAACCCGTCTCGCCGTCTGTGACCGCCTCGGCATTGCCGCCAACATCCGTAACGACCATCGGAAGCCCCGCCGCCATGCCCTCGAGAATGCTGTTCGAAAAGCCTTCTTCGTCCGAACAAAGCAGCCCGATGTCGGCCGCCGCCAAAAGCGGCGCCGTATCCGAACGTGGCCCCAGCCAGCGCACGTTTGAAAATATCCGATTTTCACGGGCAGCTTCCATCAGATCGGCACCAATGCCGTCATCGCGACCAACGCAAAGCAACACCCATTTCTTTGGCAAAGACGCGCGGATCTTCCCAAAGGCGCGCAACAGATTTTCATGACCCTTGTAATAAATCAAATTGGCGACAAGGATGAAAACAAGCGTCTCGCCGTCAATGTTTTGGGCAGGAAGAAGCTCTCCCCGCGAAATTTTTTCCATCCCAGAGGCAGGGGTGGCATTCCGGATGTCCTCAATACCATTGTAAATAAGACCAAGCTTTTCCTCCGGGACACCTTCCCCGCGCAGATCTTTCAGCACCGCCTTTGAATTGCCAAGCACGGCAC
>CAYTAE010000014.1:0-15342 GCA_964435655.1 uncultured Rhodospirillaceae bacterium | reverse complement strand
TGGCCAGGCGCCCGCCGGCAACCGTCTGAATCTGGCGGCCGAGACCGCACGACCAGAATTCGGCGATACATAGCACAGATCCGTCGTCGCCCCCGTCGCCGCGCAGGCGCTGAGATCAAGCCCATAACCAAGCTCGGTTAACAGCAGCAATTCCAAATGCACGTAGGCGCTGGGCCAATCTGGGCCAGACAGCGATTCAAGAAAGGCAACAAAACCGAGATAGGCGCGAAGATGGGGCTGGCGCTCGGGAAAAGCCGCATCCGTGATTGCACAAGCCGATGTCAACGCCGCAAGGCGAAGGGCATCGTCCAGAACATCACCCATGAAACTGCGATTTATTTCAGAACTCCAGCTTCCAAGCTGCTCGTTCAGCCGCGCCCGCCAGCGTGTGGTGAGTAAATTTCCAGACTGGTAGATCCCCCGCGCCCGACGGCCAGCCCCACCATGGACGATCCCCATATGCCGGCCATGTTCCCGCGTAAAAAGCGTTGCGATCGTGCTGGTTTCACCATGTTTGCGCGTGCCGAGAACAATGCCGTCGTCGGTCCATTCCATCATTAAGCACCGTAATCAAGGCCAAAGTCGCGATAATGCTCTGGATTATCGATCCAATCTTTTCGAACTTTGACGCGAAGAAAAAGATGCACCCGTTTTTCAAAGATCGCTTCCAGGTCTTTCCGCGCGGCCATACCGACTTCCTTAATGCGGCGGCCACCTTCCCCCAACACGATGGCCTTCTGACTATCACGCTGAACGAAAATCGACTGCTCGATCCGAATGTCGCCCTTCGCACGCTCGGCAAAGTCTTCCGTCATCACGGCCAAGGAATAGGGAAGCTCCTGGCTAAGAAAAAGGAACAGCTTTTCACGCGTAATTTCGGCAGCAAGCAAACGGGTGGGAAGATCGGAAATCTGGTCCTCGGGGTACATCCAGGGACCGCCTGGCATGGCCTTGGACAAATTTTCGAGAAGGTCGCCAGCGCCATCTCCCTTCAGAGCCGAAATCATGAATGTTTCCGTAAAGATACCGGTTGCATTCATTTCCGACGAAAGACGAAGAAGGGGTTCACGCTTCATGCGGTCAATCTTGTTCAGAACGAGGGTCACCTGGCGGTTTGCCTGCCTCAACTTTTCTACAACTTGCCTGGTTTCGCCAGAAAACCCGCGCGCCGCATCAACAATGAGAAGGATCGCATCGGCATCCTGAACCCCACTCCAGGCGGCGGCTACCATCGCGCGTTCCAGCCGTCGTTTTGGTTCGAAAATGCCCGGCGTATCGACGAAAACAAGCTGCGCATGGCCATGAATGGCGATACCGCGCACAAGGCTTCGCGTCGTCTGAACCTTCGGGGTAACAATGCTTACCTTTGCGCCGACGAAACGGTTGATGAGTGTCGATTTTCCAGCATTCGGCGCCCCGATGACGGCGATAAAACCAAAGCGCCGCGCCGTTTCGTCTGTCGCAGCCGCCATCATGATCGAACCCCTGCGATTGCCTCAAGCAATGCCGCCGCCGCCCGAACCTCGGCGACTCGCTTCGAAGAGCCGCTGGCGATACAGGGTGAAAAGCCTGCGATTTCGACCTGCACCTGGAAAACCGGCTTATGGTCTGGCCCTTCCTGCGCAACGGTATGGTAGTGGGGAAGCGCCAGCCCGCGTGCCTGAACCCATTCCTGAAGTTGTGTTTTCGGGTCCTGAGGCGGGACCGGCATCTCTTCCAGCAAGACCTGCCAATGCCGCTCAATAAAACGCGCTCCCACCGCAAGGCCGCCATCCAGATAAAGCGCTGCGATGACAGCTTCCAGCGCATCGGCGAGACAGGCCGGATTTTCGCGAATTGCCATCGCGTCCTCGCCTTCAGAAAGACAAAGATGATCGCCAAGGTCGATCGTCATGGCAATCCGCGTCAAGGCTTCGCTGCAAACCAGGGCGGCATGGCGCTTGGCAATTTCCCCCTCCGCCTCGGCTGGAAAACGGCGCAACAAAAGATCGGCAACAACCAGACCCAGGACCCGGTCGCCCAGGAATTCAAGACGTTCATAATCGGGCTTGGCAGCAGACGCAGCACTTGCATGGGTCAGCGCCTCTTCCAGCAGAGCCGGGTCCGCAAAGCCGTGGCCAAGCGCTTTGGTCAAAGAAACGCGCGAGGGTGGCACCCCTTCCATCAGTCGATCGACTGGAAAACGCGGCGGAAACGGATCGCTGCCGGCCATTTCCAGAACTCCCAGAAACGCGCGTCACCATTTACCGAGAAGAAGAGAACCTCGGCACGACCGACAAGGTTTTCTTCTGGAACAAAACCCACACCATGCTTGGCCCGGCTGTCGAGGGAATTGTCCCGATTGTCCCCCATTGCGAAATAGTGACCCGGCGGAACCTTGTAAACCGGCGTGTCGTCAAGGCGCCCTGCGTCCGATGCCTCAAGAATGCGATGGCGCCGTCCATTCGGCAAGGTTTCAACATATTGCTTAACGGCCTGGACCCCATAGGCATTTCGAATTGTGAAATCTTCAACCTGTTTTCGCTCGACAAGTGTGTCATTGATGTAAAGGCGGCCCTTCTTCATCTGGATTAAATCCCCGGGCAAGCCGATGATCCGCTTGATGTAGTCGGTGCGATTGTCCGAAGGCAGCTTAAAAACCGCCACATCACCACGGCCTGGTGGTGTAAAGAAGATACGCTCCGAAATCAGGGGAAGCCCAAAGGGTAAGGAATAACGGCTGTACCCGTAGGAAAATTTTGAAACAAACAAATAGTCGCCGACCAAAAGCGTGGGAACCATCGAACTGGACGGAATGTTAAACGGCTCATATGCAACCGTTCGCGCAACAATCGCGATGATAATTGCGTAAACGATGGTTCGGACGGTTTCCCACAAACCTTCTTTTCTTTTTTGATACATGAATGGCCCTGGCATGTTTCTCAATCCATTCCTCTATTTGTCTTTCGACGGGGCAGCATAGATGATGACGCTGGCCTGCGCATAAGGGTATTCATCGCTTAACGACAGTTCGATTTTTGCCGCCATGCCAGACGGCGTAATGGCAGTCATGCGCCTGGCCGCACCGCCGGTTAATTGAAGCGTCGGCTTGCCGGAAGAATCGTTGACAACCCCCATGTCACGCCAGAAAACGCCTTGCCGGAAACCACTTCCAAGGGCCTTGGCGCATGCTTCCTTGGCGGCGAATCGCTTGGCGTAAGTCGCCGCCTCGCCCAAGGGACGCCGAGCCGCCTTGCGTCGCTCGGCATCGGTGAAAAGACGGTGAGTGAAACGATCGCCAAAGCGCGCAAGCGTGTGTTCGATCCGGCGAATGTCAACGAGGTCGCTGCCAAGACCCAAAATCATATCGAACCACTCTGCGGCATTTCGAACGAGCCCGCATCCCGGGCAGCATCCATGACGGCCCGCATTTTCAAAAGGCTCGCCTCAAGGCCGATAAAGACCGCCTCGCCGATTAGAAAGTGGCCGATGTTCAATTCAACGACTTCCGGGATCGCAGCGACGGGTCCAACCGTATCAAAACAAAGCCCATGACCGGCATGGCATTCAAGACCGATCGCGGCCGCATGGCGCGCGGCAGCAACAAGGCGGCCAAATTCGTTTTCGCGTGCTGTCGCGCGCGCATCGCAATAGCGTCCAGTGTGCAGCTCGACCGCGGATGCACCAATTGCTTTCGCGGCATCCACCTGAGAAAAATCCGGGTCAATAAAAAGCGCGACCGCAATATTTGCAGCCTCCAGCGCCGCGACAAAGGGCACCAAATCGCTTTTGCCAGAAACCGTGTCGAGACCACCCTCTGTTGTCAATTCCTGCCGTTTTTCGGGAACCAGGCAGACGGCATGAGGAAGCGCATCAAGAGCAATTGCGCGCATTTCCGGCGTTGCCGCCATCTCAAGGTTAAGCGGCAGCCTGCCTTTCCTGGCAAGTGCTGTGATATCCGCATCCCGAATGTGGCGGCGATCTTCGCGAAGATGGGCAGTAAGGCTGTCGCCCCCCGCACGCGCAACGGCGTCTGCCGCCCGCAACGGGTCCGGATGGCCGCCTTCGCGCGCATTGCGCAGGGTTGCCACATGATCGATGTTGACACCTAACCGAAGTCGCTCAGCCATCGGAATTAATGTCGCTCTTTGCCGCGCGACGCATCGCGCCTCGCAGTTTTCCCGCTTCGCGACGATGATGGCGGCGGTGTTGATAATTGGCAACGAGCGTCTTGATCGGCCAGTAAAAAATGAACCCGGCAAGGATGGCCGTTGGGACGCCGCCTATTGTCATCGGCCACAACAGCCAGTCCGGATGATCCAAGACAAGCTGAAGCGTCAACGTATTTGGCGCCGCCTGCGTCGCATCGGTCTGCAGCAACCAGTTTCCAAAATTGAAAATCCAAAGCCAGATAAAAGGAAACGTCCACGGGTTACCAACGACCGTACCAAGCGCTGAAGCAAGCACATTGCCACCAATTATCCACGCAATCAGTGCCGCAAAAGCAATATGAAAGCCTATGAAAGGTGTAAAAGAAATTGCTGCACCACAGGCAAAACCGGCAGCAATGCTGTACGGCGTTGCCGGCAAACGACCGACACGGTGAAGCAGATAACGCATTGCCCGGCCCCAGCCAAGCTTTGGCCAAAGGACGTTACGCACGTGATACACAAGGTGCAATTTTTTATGACGTTTAAAAAGCATCGTGAACGGTCTCAGGTCTCAACAATTCAAAAAATATTATGCATGCCAGATTTCAGTTTTTTTTCTCAGCCACGCGCGCGCTCGACAGTATTGATCACCGGAGAGGCGCGAAGAGCAGCAATGATGCCGGTCAGATGCTTGGCATTCTGAACCTCGATATCGATAACCAACTCAAAAAAATCGGCGGAACGATCGGTAATTTTTAAATTGTTAATGTTGCCGCTGTTGTTCGCAATAACCGTTGAGAGGCTGCTGAGCGTTCCCGGCTCGTTCAAGACAACCATCTGCACCCGCCCAACATGAGCAGCATTTGCCGCAGCCTCGGCACCGACATCCCATGCCACATCTAACCAATGGTCTGCCAATTCATCGAAAGAGGAAAGCACCTCGCAATCGATCGTATGAATCATGACGCCTTTTCCTTTCGTCACGATGCCCACAATCCGATCCCCCGGCAGCGGACTGCAGCACGCGGCATAATGCACCGCCATTCCGGGGATAAGACCCCGTATCGGGATAGGGCTTTCCCCCGATTTCTTCTTGCGCTTGCGCCAGGAAATGGAGATGACGTTGCCAGCACGCGAACGAAATGCTTTTCCAGGAAAGGCCGTTTTAAATATTTCTTCGACCGTATAGCGTGCCTCACCAAGAGCCGCATAAAGATCGTCTGCGGAATCACAATTAAAACTTTTGCAAATATCCTCCAGCCGTTTCTCGCTAAGATCGACGCCTTCTTTCTGAAGCTTTCTTCCAAAGATCGCCTTGCCCAATTGCACATATTGGCCGTGCTGTTTTGAGCGTATGAAACGACGGATGCACATACGCGCCTTGCTTGTCACGGCAAATGCTTCCCAAGTTGGCGAAGGCGTTTGTACTTTTGATGTAACGATTTCAACCTGATCGCCATTATGAAGCTGGCTGCGTAACGGCAGCATACGTCCGTTTACTTTTGCACCAACGCAGGTATTGCCAACTTCCGAATGCACGGCATAGGCAAAGTCCACCGGCGTTGCCCTATGGGGAAGAACAATCAAACTTCCCTTTGGGGTAAAGCAGAAAACCTGATCCTGAAACATATCAAGCTTCGTTTCTTCGAGAAATTCTTCCGGACCGGAGGCGTTCTCAAGCAATTCCAGTAATTCTCGAAGCCAGCGGTACTGACGTCCGTCCGTGCCCTTGGCAACCCTCTCCTTGTACTGCCAGTGCGCAGCAACACCGTGTTCGGCGACATCCTGCATTTCATGGGTGCGAATCTGAACTTCAATCCACTGCCGTTCCGGACCAATAATGCCGGTATGAAGCGACCGATACCCGTTCGGCTTCGGCGTACTGATGTAATCCTTGAAACGTCCAGGCACCACCCGGTAATGCTGGTGCAAGACACCAAGCGCCCGGTAACAATCCTCCGGATTGGAAACAACAACACGAAAGGCCATGACGTCCGATAATTGCTCGAAGCTAATGTGTTTGCGTTCCATTTTTTTCCAGATGGAAGAGGGCTTTTTTTCTCGCCCCGAGAGCGTTACCGAAACGCCGCCATCCTGAAACGCCGTCTCAAGTTCCTGAAGAATTTTTGGTACTTTTATGCTGCCTTCCTGCCGCAGATAGCTAAGCCGGGCGAGGATGGAATTCAGCGCATCTGGGTTTAATTCCGCAAATGCTAAATCCTGCAATTCATCCTTCATGACATGAAGGCCGATGCGATCCGCCAACGGCGCATAGATATCCATCGTCTCCCTGGCGATGCGCCGGCGCTTCTCCGGATCCTGGATATAGTGGAGGGTGCGCATATTGTGAAGGCGGTCGGCAAGCTTTACGAGAAGCACGCGAATGTCATCGGACATCGCCAGCACAAGTTTGCGAAAATTTTCCGCCTGCTGCGTGCGGTCGGATTGAAGCTCAATTCGCGAAAGCTTTGTCACGCCATTGACCAGGGCGGCGACTTCCGGGCCAAATTGACGATCAAGCTCGTCAAGGGTGGTTAGCGTGTCCTCAACGGTGTCGTGAAGGAGCGCTGTCGCAATGGAAAGGCCGCCAAGCTTCAGCCCCGTCAGGATGCCGGCAACCTCAAGGGGGTGTGAAAAATAAGGGTCCCCCGATGCACGTTTCTGGGAGCCATGCGCCTTCATCGAAAAAACATAGGCGCGATTCAGCATTTCCTCATCAACCGAGGAATCATATGCCTTGACGGCATCTACCAATTCAAACTGCCGGATCATCGGCGATCACACCTCCCTAAAATCTCAGATCGGGAGAAATGCATCCGCTGTGGAAACGAAAATTTCAGAACTGCGGCGGCATCCGATAGAAAATCAGAAAACCGCCGTTTCCTCATGCCTTGTCCTGGTCGGCCGCTTCTTCTGCTTTATCGTCCAGAATGGTTGCTGCGCCCGCCTCTTCAACAACAGACAGCACGTCTTCCGTGATTTCTTCGCTGGGGATGGGGTCCCCGACTTCCGCCGCGTGCTGCTGTTCCTGCTCGACAAGTTCCAAGATGTCTTCTTCCGGCTCTTCAATCTTCACATGCTTTTGCAGAGCACGCACCTTTTCATCCCGAAGGCCATCCAGATCAATCGTCGCATCGGCAATTTCACGCAATGCCACAACCGGATTCCGATCCCGGTCCCGCTCTACGGTGAGCGTGGCTCCGGCTGTGATTTCCCGGGCACGCTGCGCCGCAAGTATCACAAGCTCAAAACGGTTCGGTATCCTGGTAACGCAATCTTCGACGGTAACGCGGGCCATAGACAGGGCGCCTCTCGGTTAAAACATGGGAGCATCAGGGAATATATTGCTGCACTGCGTTATGTGCAAGTCAGGAAGGAGGCGAATGGGGACCTTCCGGTGCCTTATCCCCTTTATTTTTCAACGGAAATGCTTGTGAATCCTTTCCCAACCGGCGGATCATCTCGGCAACGGGAAGGCCCAGAGCCGGATGCCGCCAATCCGGGGCAATTTCAGCCAGGGGCAGCAGGACGAAAGCGCGCGCCTGAAGACGCGGATGTGGAATGGCAAGCCCCGCCATTTCAAGGACCTGGTCATCCCAGACCAGCAGGTCCAGATCAAGCGTCCGGGCGGCGTTCCGTTGCCGCCGCTCACGCCCAAAAGCATGTTCGACACGAAGACAGAGCGCTAGAAGCGCCTCCGGCGTCTGTTCCGTTTCCACCGCGACTACGCCGTTCACAAATCGTGGCTGGTCGGAAGGTGGCTGGGGCGCGCTTTCATACCACCGGGAACGCTGCACAATCCGCACACCCGCCGCCGCCAAGGCCGTAAGGGCCCCTTCGCAGGTTTCCACTGGCGAACCATAAGCAGGCGCTGCCAAATTTGAACCCAAGCCGATCAGGATCATACCTTGGACATTCCTTTTTCCCCGTCGGATGCCAGGTTGAACCGACACCACAAGCCCCTAGAATAGTCCACTTCGCCGACCCCACCAAAGCCACTCTGCCCTCTCTTGAAAATTGACGGAGCCACATCCATAAAACCCCGGACCTCAGGAAAGATCGAACCGGCGGCAAATTGCCCTCTCTGCCCGCGCCTTGCCGCCTTTCGAGATGCAAATCGAAAAACCTATCCAACCTGGCACAATGCTCCGGTCCCCGCCTTCGGGACACAGGACGCAAGCCTGCTGATCGTGGGGCTTGCCCCCGGACTGAAGGGGGCAAATCAAAGTGGCCGACCTTTCACCGGCGATTACGCAGGCGACCTTCTTTACCGCATGCTCGGAAAATATAATTTTACTAGCGGTACCTACGGCGCAACGGCCACGGACGGACTGACGCTTGTCGATTGCAGAATCACAAATGCCGTGCGATGCGTCCCGCCAAAAAACCGGCCAACGACAACCGAAACAAACATTTGTGGCGATTTTCTAAGCCGGGAAATTGCCGCTATGACAAAACTCCGCGTCCTGTTTGCCCTTGGCTTGGTCGCCCACAGCGCCATCCTGAAAGCACTGGGTGTAAAACGCAGTTCCTGTTCTTTTCGTCACGGTGCCTGCCACCAGCTTCCGGGTGGGTTCCATCTGTTCGATAGCTATCATTGCTCGCGCTACAACACGAACACGGGCCGATTGACGGAGGAAATGTTCGAAACCGTCATCCGTGACATGCGAATGCATCTCAGCGGCGACTGAGGGACAGCGTTATCCGTAACGCTCCTCTTCCCACGGATCCCCTTCATTGTGATAACCACGCTCTTCCCAAAAGCCGGCGCGATCTTCCGCAAGAAATTCTATTCGACAGACCCATTTCGCACTTTTCCAGAAATAGCGCTTTGGAACGACAACACGGACCGGACCGCCATGTTCCCGTGCCAGTGGCTTCCCTTCCCAACTATGGGCGAGCAGCACATCGTCGTCATCAAAATCGGCCAGGGACACGTTTGTCGTATAGCCATCAAAGCTGTGGAAAAGGACAAAGCGCGCCTCCGGCAAAGGCTGGGCAATGGAAAGCAGGTGCCGGGCACTCACCCCCTTCCAACGATTGTCGTAACGCGACCACGACGTCACGCAATGAATGTCCGAAAGGCTTTCGATCTGGGGCTGCGCCAAAAAGGTGGTCATGTCCCAGGCAAAGGGCTTGGCAATCTTACCGTCGATACGAAGATGCCATTTTTCAGGCGCGACCGATGGCTGCACGCCAAGATCCAAAACCGGCCAGTCCCGGACTTCGCGCTGCCCCGGAGGAAGGCGATCTCGCTCACGATCCCCCGCCTTCCCCGTAAGCAAGCGTCCTTCCCTTGCCCATTCCTCTTTGCGACGAACAAGCTTTCCGCGTATTTTTCCAAGCAAGCCTGCGTCTTCTTTCGTCATCTTTACACCTGCGTTCAGCCTTTATCCCGTACGAGACGTTCTTTTTGACGCTGCCATTCGCGCGCTTTTTCCGTTGCGCGTTTGTCTGCCTTGCGCTTGCCCTTTGCCATGCCAAGGGACAGCTTTGCAATACCGCGATTGTTAAAATAGAGCGACAGCGGAACCAGGGCCATGCCGTCCCGCTTCACCGCCGCCAAAAGCCGGTCCATTTCACGACGGCGCACCAACAACTTGCGCGGGCGCATCGGCTGCTGATCCTCGTGGCCAGCGGCTGCATATTCTGTGATGTGCATATTAAACAGGTAAAGCTCGCCGCCTCTTTCCGTCGCGTAGGATTCGTTCATCGAACAACGGCCAAGGCGCAGCGATTTTACCTCTGGACCGGTCAGGATAATGCCAGCCTCCAAAGTTTCTTCAATCATGTAATTGTGACGCGCCTTCCGGTTTTGCGCCACAAAGCGATCCGAGGTGCGTGCGTGTGCCATCACGGCACTCAGGCCAATAGGCCGGTCGATTCAAGCATTTTACGAATCCGTTCTTTGTTCGCCTGGGAAACCTCCACAAGCGGAAGTCGTAATTCGCCCGAACAATGCCCCTGAAGGCTTGCCGCATATTTCACAGGGCATGGGTTCGATTCAACAAACAACGTCTCATGCACCGGCACCAGCCGGTCCTGAATCTTGCGGGCAGTTGCGTAATCTCCACCCATCCACGCTTCGTGCATCTCGGCAAGCAGTTTTGGCGCAACATTCGCCGTTACTGAAATACACCCATGACCACCTTCGCCAAGGAACGCGAGCACCGTGGCGTCCTCACCGGAAAGCTGACAAAAGTCCGGGCCGATCGCCTGGCGCGTTGCCGATGGGCGGGCCAGATCGGCCGTGGCATCTTTCACGCCAAGGATGTTCGGCAATTCCGCAAGCCGCGCCATCGTCGCCACCGATATATCGACCACACAACGGCCGGGAACGTTGTAAAGGATGATCGGAAAATCGACGGCATCGTGAATGGCCTTAAAATGTTGATACAGGCCTTCCTGGGAAGGTTTGTTGTAATAAGGCGTAATAACAAGCGCCGCATCGGCGCCAGCCTCCTTGGCATGGCGCGTAAGCAAAATCGCTTCTTCCGTCGAATTTGACCCCGTTCCGGCAATGACGGGCACGCGGCCCTTGGCTATTTCGACGCAAAGTTCCACGACCCGCATATGTTCAGCGTGGCTCAACGTCGGCGATTCGCCGGTCGTCCCGCACGGCACCAGACCATGTGTCCCCTGTGAAATCTGCCATTCGATGAAGGCGCAATAGGCGTTTTCGTCAATAGCACCGTCGCGAAAAGGGGTTAGAAGCGCGACAAAAGAACCTTTAAACATTTTATGCTACCAATCCTTACTGCTCCGCGGAACATAGCCCTAGCTTCCTGTGGCGGCAAGGGTTGGGGCATATGTTAAAATCCAACGATGGCTATGAATGGCCGTTATAGGGCCATTGTAGGGATGCGGCCATTTTCAACACTCTTTTTTGATGGATGCACACGGTTTTGCCTCAAATGCCTCGCCCTCCCATTCCTACCTTTTTTCCCACCTGTGGGATAATTTTGGGCATTTTTCTTGCCGTTTTTGCATGTCTTTCAGGGTTTCCAGCAGCTCCTGCAAAGGCCAAAACCGGCGAAAAAGAAGCCACTCCTATCCTTCTTTCCGTTGCCGATTTCGGCACCTATCGGCGCGCCTTCGCCGAGGCCGACAAAAAACGCTGGAAAAAGGCCCGCGTACTTGCCGCCCTCGCCCACAACCCGTTGCCGGGCGAAGTCATCCAATGGCTTTATTACACCCAGCCGCAAACGAGAGCCTCCTTCGACGAAATTGCGACATTTCTTCGAAGCCACCCAGATTGGCCGCGCCAACGGCTTCTTCGTCAACGCGCCGAAGAAGCCATGCCCCGACACCTTCCAGACGAAGCAATCCTTGCATGGTTTACCGATTATCCGCCGGTGACGACCCACGGACACATCCTTTTTGGCGAGGCGCGCTTGCGCAGCGGCGACCGTGAAGGCGGTGAGGCATATTTGATTAAAACCTGGCGGCACAAAAATTTTTCCCGCCATCAAGACCGGCGCTTCCTTTCCCGCCATCGAAAACTTTTCAGCAAAGAAGACCATGTGGTCCGGATCGACCGCCTGTTATGGGAAGGGCGCCACTGGGAGGCCAAACGCATGTTGTACCGCGTCGACCTGGACCAGCGCAGCCTGGCCATCGCGCGGATCAGCCTGATGCAAAGATCCTGGGCAGTCGACAAGGACATCGCCCGCGTTCCAAAACATTTAAAAGCCCACCCAGGCCTTCAATACGAGCGCCTTCGCTGGCGGCGGCGAAAAGGAAAAACGGAATCGGCCCGTGAAATTCTTGAACACCCCCCCCAAGACCTTGGCCAGGCGACGCATTGGTGGCGAGAACGCGTCATCATCGTTCGCCGCCTGTTTCGTGAAGGCTATTACTCGGAAGCCTACCGCCTAGCAAAAGGCCATGGGCAGACGGAGGGTGAAGGCTATGCCGAAGCGGAATGGCTGGCCGGCTGGATTGCGCTTCGTTTCCTAAACGACCCTCAGGTCGCATTTATTCATTTTACAAACCTCTACCGCGTCGTGCGTTACCCGATCAGTCGCGCACGCGGGGCCTATTGGGCGGCGCGTGCAGCAGAAGCCATGGGTGCACGTAGCACACAAGGACGCTGGTACCGGATCGCCTCAAAATATTTGACGACCTATTATGGGCAACTGGCGGCAGAACGTCTCAATGGTGCCCAGGCCATCCCCCTGCCACCACCACCAAAGCTTTCACCAGAAATTGTGAACACCTATGAAGCGCTTCCCCTGGCCCGGGTCGTGCGTTTGCTTCAAGAGATTGGTGCGACAAAGCATCTTCGGCTTTTCGTTCTGCAACTTGCGAAGCAAATGTCAACGCCCGAAGCCTATGCGTGGCTTTCAGATTTTGCCCTTTCGCTGGAACGTCCTGACCTGGCCATTGCCATAACCAAACGGGCACAACGCCAGAACATCTTTCTTTTTACGCGCAGCTACCCGACCCTGGAACTTCCGAAGGAAGGGCCGGAATCCGCGCTGGTTCTGGCTGTAACCCGGCAGGAAAGCGCGTTCGACAAAAGCGCCAGAAGTCCGGCCAACGCACTCGGCCTCATGCAGCTTCTTCCGCGAACAGCCCGCTCTGTCTCACGCACGCTTCGCCTTCGCTATTCCAGAAAAAAACTTCTAAGCGACCCCGACTACAACGTCCAGCTTGGCGGCGCTTATCTCAACGGCCTGATTAAGCAATTCGATGGCTCTTACGTTCTGGCAATTTCCGCTTATAACGCCGGTCCCGCACGGGTCCGGCGATGGATTCGCGAAATGGGAAATCCCCGCGACGCCGGCGTCAGCACAATTGACTGGGTTGAATCGATCCCCATTCACGAGACACGAAATTATGTGCAGCGCGTTCTGGAAAATCTGCAGATCTATCGCATGCGCTTAAATGGCGGGGCTTTCTTTCTGAAAACGTCCGAGGATTTGATCCGCTAAAATCTAGCCGTAGAAAAAACGAGGAAGAAACGTTGCCAGCGCGGGAAACAGTGAAAGAACCCCAAGGACGATAATCTGAATCGCGATGAAGGGAAGCACCCCACGATAGATATCCATCGTCGTGACACTTTTCGGAGCTACCCCGCGCAGATAAAAAAGGGCAAAGCCAAAAGGCGGCGTCAAAAATGACGTCTGCAAATTGATGGCCATCATCACCCCAAGCCACACCGGGTCGATCCCCATCTGCAGCAGAACTGGCGCAATAATTGGCACAACAACAAAGATGATCTGAATGAAATCCAGGAAGAAGCCCAGGACGAACATGACGAACATGACAAGCACCATCGTGCCGACCATGCCACCCGGAAGACCTGTAAGAGCTTCACGAACCATATCGTCGCCGCCATAGCCCAGGAAAACGAGGGAAAGCAGCGACGCTCCGATCAAAATGACAAAGACCATCGAACTGATTTGCATGGTCGAGCGCAGAACCTCACGCAGAATATCGGCCACAAAGACACGCCGCAGGCTGATAAACATCCCAAAAGCGAGCAACAGGCAAAGCCCGACCGCCAGGATCAGCTTCGCCTGATCAACCAACGATGCCTGCACATTTCCCAATGGAACCCCATCGCCGAAGCTTAACCCCACAAGCCCGACAAGGCTGATGCCGGCGAAATAAACTGCCAGACTGCGCGTTTTCTCAAGCCGAAAGCCGGCAAGAAGAATTGAGCCGACGGCCCCAACAGCGGCGGCCTCCGTCGGCGTTGCGATGCCGGTGAGAATGGAACCAAGCACGGAAACGATAAGAAGAACCGGCGGAATTAGGGAATGGAGTATCTGCCGCATGAGCATGGCCCGGCTAATCGCCGCACGCTCGGCTTTTGGCATGGCGGGCGCCGAAGCCGGGTCCAGAATGGCTTTACCGATCTGATAGACGATATAAAGCCCAACGAGCAATAGGCCCGGAAAAAGCGCGCCGGCAAACAGATCGCCGACGGAAACCGTCTTCGGGGAAAAATTTCCCATCGCAATTTGCGCCTGTTGATAGGCGGAAGAAAGCACTGCCCCCAGCAAGACAAGCACGATGGATGGGGGAATAATCTGTCCCAGAGTTCCAGCAGCACAGACCGAACCGGTTGCAAGTTTTGGATCGTAACCGCGCCGGAGCATCGTCGGCAGTGACAGCAGGCTCATCGTGACGACCGTTGCCCCGACAATCCCGGTTGCAGCCGCCATCAACGCCCCGACAATGGTCACCGAAATTCCAAGCCCGCCGCGAACCGCGCCAAACAGCATACCCATCGAGTCGAGCAGTTCCTCGGCAATGCGGGAACGTTCGAGCATGACGCCCATGAAGACGAAAAGCGGCACGGCGACGAGAATTTCATTCGTCATCGTGCCAAAAACCCGCTGGGGAAAGGCAGTGAGAAATATGGGGTCGAACACACCAAGCAAATGGCCTATCCCGGCAAAAAGCAGGGCCGTGCCAGCCAATGTAAACGCCACGGGAAAGCCCATCAGAAGAAAGGCACAGAGCGTGACGAACATGAGGATGTTGAGAATATCCCCCATGGTTTAGAGTTTCCTTGGCTGTTCTAGTTGCGTTGCTTCACGACCTGCGAGCACGGCAAGCGCATGAATGGCCATCGAAATTCCCTGGAAAACGAGCAGAACTGCAAAGACGAGCATGACGCCTTTCAGCAGATAGACGGCCTGAATGCCGCTTGTTTCCCGTGAACCCTCCAGAACGGTCCAGGAGGCGGCAACGTAGGGCCAGGCGAGGATGAAGAGTGCAACGCAGACCGGTATCAAGAAAACAAAAACGCCGATCAAATCAGTCAGCGCCTTGCGTTCCGGCGATGCCTCGCGGTAAAAAATATCGATACGGACATGCCCGTTGTGAAGAAGCGTGTAGCCCGCGCCCAACATGAAGAGGACGCTGTGCATATAAAGGATCGACTCCTGCATCCATATCGCATTCGTCCCAAAAACATACCTCATCAGAACGATGACAAACTGGGTGCCGGTCATGGCTAGGGCCACCCAAGCAATTTTGTGCCCAAGCCGGTCGTTCAATCGATCGATGCCCTGCGCGAGCTTTATAAGAAAGTTCATACGGGTTCCTTCAGCGGGCCTCAGATATCCCTTTCCTGTATAGGGGAAAGGCGCAAAGCTTGCCAGACAGCATCTCACCCCCTTCCGCCTGCAGGCCAGAGGGAAGGAACCACGAATGAGCACGACATCTTTTAAAAAGTACAGAAAGCGATATTTCA
>CAYTAE010000013.1:0-16111 GCA_964435655.1 uncultured Rhodospirillaceae bacterium | reverse complement strand
TTGGAGCTTGAACATTTCGGCGTGCCCTTCTCGCGCACACCGGAAGGAAAAATCTATCAGCGCCCCTTCGGCGGCCATACGATCAATTACGGCGAAAAGATGGCGCGCCGGGCCTGCGCGGCGGCCGACCGCACGGGCCACGCCATCCTGCACACGCTTTACCAGCAGAGCCTGAAACACAAGGCCGAGTTCTATAACGAATACATCGCCCTTGGCCTCATTCTTGACGACGATGGCGCCTGCCGTGGCCTGCTTGCCTGGTGTCTCGACGACGGCAAAATCCACCGCTTCCGCTCGCACGTTACTGTGATGGCGACGGGCGGGTATGGCCGCGCCTATTTTTCCTGCACGTCGGCCCACACATGCACCGGCGACGGCAACGCGATGGCCGCACAAAGCGGCCTGCCCCTTCAGGACATGGAATTTGTCCAGTTTCACCCGACCGGCATCTATGGCGCCGGCTGCCTGATTACAGAAGGCGCACGCGGCGAAGGCGGCTACATTACGAATTCAGAGGGCGAGCGGTTTATGGAACGCTACGCCCCAACAGCCAAGGACCTTGCCTCGCGCGATGTCGTCAGCCGCTCGATGACGGTCGAAATCCGCGAAGGCCGTGGTGTTGGCCCGAACAAGGATCACATCTACCTGCATCTTGAACATCTGGAACCGGCCTTGCTTCACGAGCGCCTGCCCGGCATTTCGGAAACCGCAAAAATCTTTGCCAATGTGGACGTAACGAAAGAGCCGATCCCGGTGTTGCCAACCGTTCATTACAACATGGGTGGCATCCCCACGAATTATCACGCCGAGGTTCTACGTCCGACGAAGGAAAACCCCGATGCCGTCTGTCCGGGGCTGATGGCCATCGGCGAGACGGCGTCCGTCTCGGTCCATGGTGCCAATCGCCTAGGCTGCAACTCCCTTCTCGACATCGTCGTTTTTGGTCGCGCTGCCGCGCAGCGGGCCGCCGAAATCATCAAAAAAGACGCGCATCATGCGCCCCTGCCGAAGGACGCCGGCGATGAAGCCCTCGCCCGGCTGGACCGGTTCCGCCATGCAAAAGGCTCGCGCCGGACCTCTGAAATTCGCCTCGACATGCAAAAGACCATGCAATCGAACTGCGCCGTTTTCAGAAATTCCGAGGTTTTAGAAGAGGGCGTGAAAAAAATTGACGCCGTCGCCGATACCCTTGACGACGTTGCGGTCGAGGATCGCTCTCTTATCTGGAATTCGGATTTGGTTGAAACCCTGGAACTGGAAAACCTGCTTTTACAGGCGCGCGCAACGATGCACGGTGCAAGGGCCCGGACCGAAAGCCGGGGCGCTCATGCACGGGAGGATCACCAGAAACGCGACGATGTAAACTGGCTGAAACATACGCTGATCTACATGGACCCGAACGGCAAAGTTCGTCTTGATTACCGTCCCGTTCACATGAACACGCTGACGGACGAAGTGGAGACGGTCCCACCCAAGGAACGGGTTTACTAAAAACCATCTGCAAGGGAATGACGATGGCGGAATTTACGCTGCCGAAAAATTCAAAGGTGGGAAAAGGAAAAACCCACAAGGCGCCAACCGATGCCGGTTGTGTCAAAACCTTCCGTGTCTATCGCTGGGATCCGGACGAAGACGCAAACCCCCGTCTCGATAGCTACGAAATCGATACGGACAATTGCGGGCCGATGGTTCTGGATGCCCTCATCAAAATCAAGGACGAGATCGATCCGTCCCTGGCCTTCCGCCGGTCCTGCCGTGAAGGCATTTGCGGCAGTTGCGCGATGAACATCGACGGCGTCAACACCCTTGCCTGTCTGCATCCGATTGAGGACATCAAAGGCGACGCCAAGGTCCATCCGCTGCCCCATATGGAAGTCGTGAAGGATCTGGTGCCGAACCTGACCCATGCCTTTGCCCAATATGCCTCCGTACAGCCCTGGCTGCGTTCGGACACAGCCGCAGAACCAACCCAGGAACGCCTCCAAAGTCAGGAAGACCGGGAAAAACTGGACGGCATGTGGGAATGCGTCCTGTGTTTCTGCTGTTCGACGAGCTGCCCAAGCTATTGGTGGAACCAGGACCGCTACCTTGGACCGGCCGTTCTTTTGGGAGCCTATCGCTGGATTGTCGACAGCCGCGATGAAACCGCCGGCGAGCGCCTCGATGAACTGGAAGACCCCTTCCGCCTCTATCGTTGTCACACGATCATGAATTGCTCAAAAACCTGCCCAAAAGGACTGAACCCGGCGAAAGCCATCGGCGAAATTAAGAAATTGTTGGTTTCCCGCCGCTAGCCTTCCAAACCGCGTCCCCCATCAACGCGAAGGTCCCCGAAATGCAGGCCGGGCCGCTTGCCATTTATCACCGTCAAACGAAAGCCGGCGAACTTACGCCGGACGCGGCCCAGCACACCGCAATCGCAGCCCTTGATACGCTTGCGAACACGCTGCACGACTACCACCCCCATCCGCACCGCCACTGGTGGCATCGCCTGACGGGAAAACGGGGGACGACCGAAATTCCAAAAGGCATCTATCTCTACGGCGATGTCGGGCGCGGGAAATCCATGGTGATGGATCTTTTCTTCGATGCCACCCCGGTGCAGCACAAACGCCGCGTGCATTTCCATGAATTCATGCTTGAAATCCATGCCCACCTTCATGGGTGGCGCCAGAAGACGGCGCAAAACCCAAAGGCGAAGGACCCTCTGCCCCAGATTGCCGCCGACATTGCCCGCCAGACATGGTTGCTGTGTTTTGACGAGCTTCAGGTTCTCGACATCGCCGACGCGATGATCTTGAGCCGTCTTTTCGAATTCCTTTTCCGGGAAGGCGTGATTGTCGTCGCCACGTCGAACCGTCCGCCGGACGACCTTTACAAGGATGGGCTGCAACGCGAGAGCTTTCTTCCCTTCATCGACAGCCTGAAACGGCGGCTTCACATTCACGAACTTGCCGGGGCCACGGATTACCGGCTGAAACTGCTTCGGGGTCTACATGTTTACCGGACGAATGATGGGGCCGGACAAGACCTTGACCGCGCATTTGCGTGCCTGACGATGGAAAGCTCGCCAAAGCCCGACACGCTTCTCGTGCAGGGACGCGCCCTCACCATCCCCCGCGCCGCCCGGGGCGTCGCCCGATTTTTCTTCACCGAACTTTGCGAACAACCCCTTGGCGCCGCCGATTACCTTGAAATCGCCAACCAGTTTCATACGGTCCTGCTCGACCAGATTCCGCTTCTAGGCCCGGAAAACCGAAATGCAGCAAAGCGCTTTGTGACCCTTGTGGACGCCTTTTACGAACACAAGGTCAAGCTTATCGCCAGCGCAAAGGCCGCTCCGGACGCGCTTTACACCTCCGGCAAAGGGGCCTTTGAGTTTCGCCGAACCGCCTCACGCCTGGTGGAGATGCAGTCAGAAAGTTACCTTGCACAGCCCCATCGCGTGCTCTGCGACGCCGCCGCGACGGCAACCGCCATGGAAAGCCTTGCAGAAACGGCAAATCTCCTGAAAAATAGTGACACTGGGTCCTTGTCTTCCTAAATGAAGGTCTGCCAGACAAAAATCAAAACGACCGTTACGGTCATGGCCATTCGAGTCGCCCGCCAAAAGCAGGTTTAGGGCTAAAAGCAAGATTAGGAACGTTTCATATTCGCTCGTAATTTTTAGGGCCTCCGACCGGAACCCCCGGCGGTGGAAGAGATGGCTACCAACATCACACATCCGGCGCCAGGCGCGCTGACGGAAAAAGACCTCGACCCAACCCTCGACCTTGTGGCCGAGATCGGGCGACTGCGTCGGGAACGGAACGCTGTCATCCTGGCCCATTACTATCAGGCCGCCGAAATTCAGGATCTTGCGGATTTCGTAGGCGACAGCCTTGATCTCTCGCGCCGCGCTGCCGAAACGCAAGCCGACGTCATTCTGTTTTGTGGCGTGCGCTTCATGGCCGAAGTTGCCAAGATCCTCAGCCCCACACGCACCGTGCTGCTACCAGCGGCCGAAGCCGGCTGTTCGCTGGAAGCCGCCTGCCCGCCGGATCAATTCCGCCAGTTCCGCGAGGCCCACCCGGATCACATCGCGCTGACCTATATCAACTGTTCGGCCGAAGTGAAGGCGCTTTCCGACATCATCGTGACGTCTTCAAACGCAGAAGCCATCATCACACAACTGCCTCAGAACCAGCCGATCCTGTTTGCGCCGGACCGTCATCTCGGCGCCTATCTCAACCGCAAGACGGGCCGCGATATGCTGCTTTGGCCGGGCACCTGCGTTGTCCATGAGCAATTTTCCGAACGGGAACTTGTGCAATTGCAGGTCCGCCATCCACAGGCCCTGACCGCCGCGCACCCGGAATGCCCGGAAGCCATTCTCAACCACGCGGATCATATCGGCTCTACATCCTCGCTTATTCGCTTCGTGCTGGACTCGCCGGCCAAGGAATTCATCGTCGCGACGGAACCCGGCATCCTGCATCAGATGAGGAAACGCGCCCCGCACAAGCACTTCATCACCGCCCCAGGCATGGATGGCGACTGTTCCTGCGCGACCTGCCCGTTTATGGCCCTAAACACGATGGAAAAGGTCTATCTGGCGTTGATGAACATGACACCGGCGGTGGAAATGCCAGAAATGCTTCGCCTGGCAGCGCAAAAGCCCATTGAGCGCATGCTCACAATGTCCCCGATAGCCGAGCCGGCAAAATTGCGTGCGGCCGGTTAAGCCTTGCCACCGGTTTTCCCGATGCCCCTTACAAACCAGGAAATTGCAGAAATTGTAGACCGCGCGCTTTGCGAAGACGCGGCTGCAAACGACATCACCAGCCTGGCAACCGTCCCGGAAGACGCGGTCCTGCACTTAAAAATGGTTGCACATCAGACCGCGGTAATCGCCGGCCTGCCTGTTGCAGCCGCCATTTTCAGCCGCCTGGCGCCCCAGGCAACGATCACGTCTTGCGTTACAGAAGGAGAAGAAGTGCGCGCAGGTGGCGTTCTTGCCCGCATTCAGGGCGATGCGCGCGGACTGCTTGCCGCCGAACGCGCGGCCTTAAACGTCGTTCAGCACCTGTCCGGCGTGGCGACACTGACCCGCGCCTATGTGAAGCGTATCGAGGGAACGGGCGTTATTTTACTCGACACCCGAAAAACGACTCCAGGTTTGCGCCGAGCTGAAAAATACGCCACAGCACTTGGCGGTGCCCAAAATCACCGGGCGGACCTTTCTGGCGGAATTTTAATTAAAGACAACCATCTTGGCTTCGCTGGTGGACTTGGCGAAGCGGTCCGCCGCGTTAAAGAAGCAGGCCATGATTCCATTGAGGTTGAATGCGAAAATATGTCGCAGATAGACGAGGCCCTTGCTGCCGGCGCCGATATTTTACTGCTCGACAATATGACTCTAAAAGCCTTGCGTAGCGCGGTTTCCACCGTTTCCGGGCGGGCGCAACTCGAAGCATCAGGGAACGTTTCGCTTGATTCGATTGCCGCCATTGCCGCAACCGGCGTGGATTTTATTTCCGTTGGAAAAATTACACATTCCGCACCTGCAATTGATGTCGGACTCGATCTTGACGAGGAATAAATCAACAAACGACCCTCATAAACAAAACCGACGGCGTAAATAAATTAGAAACGAATTTTTGCAACGTTTGCACAAATGCTTGCAGAAATTCGCCGTTCGCGTTAAATCCCTTCATTGGTATGATTAACATGTGTTTGCAATGGGCATGTTCTGTGGCTGTAAAAAGGAAATGGTTCTTACGGATCGTTGACCGGTTTTCCGGAAACGCCCGTTTGATTACTCAATATGGCGCGTAAAAAAATTGCACTCATCGGTGCGGGCAATATCGGGGGCACACTTGCTCACCTGGCCGGCCTGAAAAATCTCGGCGACGTTGTCCTCTTTGACATCATGGACGGCATGCCCAAGGGCAAAGCCCTGGACATTTCACAATCCTCGCCAGTTGACGGCTTCGACGCCGCCCTTTCTGGCACAACCAATTATCGGGACATTGCAGGCGCGGACGTTGTTATCGTCACGGCTGGCGTTGCCCGAAAACCGGGCATGAGCCGGGACGACCTTGTCGGGATCAATACAAAGATCATCGCAAGCGTCGCCGAGGCAATCAAACAACATTGCCCAAAAGCCTTTGTCATCGTCATCACCAATCCACTCGATGCGATGGTGGGGCTGCTACAGAAAGTAAGCGGCCTTCCGCCTGAGAAGGTGGTCGGCATGGCGGGCGTTCTAGATTCTGCCCGCTTTCGTTATTTTTTGGCCGAAGAATTCAACGTTTCGGTCAAAGACGTCTCCGCCTTTGTTCTTGGCGGACACGGGGACACAATGGTCCCACTGGCGCGTTACTCGACGGTTGCGGGCATCCCTCTTCCCGATCTGGTCAAGATGGGATGGACGACCCGGGAACGTCTCGATCATATCATTCAACGAACAAGGGCGGGTGGCGCCGAAATCGTAGGACTCCTAAAAACAGGGTCCGCCTTCTATGCGCCCGCCTCATCGGCTATCGCAATGGCCGAAGCATATCTCAGGGATAGGAAGCGTGTATTCCCCTGCGCCGCTTGGCTAAACGGGGAATATGGCGTCCAGGGACTCTATGTTGGAGTTCCAGTTGTAATAGGCGGCAAGGGAGTGGAGCGAATAATCGAAATAACGCTCAACGCCGGCGAAAGAAGAATGTTTGAAAAATCGGTCGCGGCAGTTCGCGACCTTTTAGAGAGTACGGAGGGTACCATGGCAGCCAAGAAAAAAGCAGCCAAGAAGAAAACCGCCAAGCGGAAACCTGCGAAGCGGAAGACAGCCAAGAAGAAAACCGCCAAGCGGAAGACAGCTAAGCGGAAGACAGCTAAGCGGAAGACAGCTAAGCGGAAGACAGCTAAGCGGAAAACCGCCAAGCGGAAAACCGCCAAGCGGAAAACTGCCAAGCGGAAAACCGCCAAGCGGAAAACCGCCAAGCGGAAAACTGCCAAGCGGAAAACCGCCAAGCGGAAAACCGCCAAGCGGAAAACCGCCAAGCGGAAAACTGCGAAACGGAAATAAGGCGTCATCGCCTTTTAATTCCGGCGGTTTTTCCGTCAAAACGCATATGGCGCCTGCCTTTGGCAGGGCCAGCCAGATGGGAATGGGGGGCGCATTGCGTCCCTCATTCTCCTCCGGTCTTTTCCGTTCTTCCTTGTTACAAGCCTTGCTACAAAGTCCATTTTTTGGCATGACACGCAACGTAAGCTCTGACAACCGCCAACGGACTCAGTCGTAATTGCGATGAACATTCACGAATATCAGGCGAAAAACCTGCTGGCACGCTTTGGCGTTGCCGTGCCACGTGGTGGCGTCGTTTACACGCCAAAAGAGGCGGAAGCCGTCGCGAAAGAGCTTGGCGGCCCGGTCTGGGTCGTAAAAGCGCAGATCCATGCCGGTGGCCGCGGCAAAGGCGGCGGCGTCAAGGTCGTAAAATCCGCAAATGAAGTGACGGAAGCAACCAAGAAGATGTTGGGCTCAACCCTCGTCACGCATCAGACCGGGCCTGAAGGCAAGGAAGTCCGCCGCGTCTATATCGAAGAAGGCTGCGACATCGCCCGGGAACTCTATCTCGGCATGCTGATTGACCGCGCCAACAGCCAAATCACCATCATGGCCTCCACCGAAGGTGGCATGGACATCGAAGAAGTCGCTGCAAAAACGCCCGAAAAAATTCATAAAGTCTCGATCGATCCCGTCACCGGCATTCAGCCCTTTCATGCGCGCAACATTGCCTTTGCCCTGGGCCTGCGCGGCAAACAGACCGGATCGGCGCAAAAATTCCTTATGGCCCTGTACCGGGCCTTCGTTGAACTTGATGCCAGCCTTGTCGAAATCAACCCTCTTGTTGTGACAGGCAATGGCGACATTCTAGCGCTCGACGCGAAAATGAATTTCGACGACAACGCGCTCTTCCGTCACAAGGACGTTGAAGAACTGCGGGATGAACATGAGGAAGACCCGTCAGAAATCGAAGCGGCGCGCCACAATTTGAACTACATCAAACTTGATGGCAGTGTTGGCTGCATGGTAAATGGCGCCGGCCTGGCCATGGCAACCATGGACATCATCAAGCTTCATGGCGGTTCGCCGGCAAATTTTCTTGACGTTGGCGGCGGGGCAACGCGCGAACGTGTCACAACGGCGTTCAAGCTTATTCTTTCGGATCCGAACGTCGAGGGGATCCTCGTCAACATCTTCGGTGGCATCATGCGTTGCGATGTGATTGCGGAAGGCGTCGTCGCTGCGGCACGCGAAACCAGCCTGAACGTGCCGCTTGTCGTGCGCCTCGAAGGAACGAATGTCGAGCTTGGCAAAGAAATTCTGCAACGCTCTGGCCTGCCGATCGAATCGGCGGACAACCTTGGCGATGCGGCAAATAAAATTGTCCAAGCCATAAAAGAGGCAGGCTGATGGCAGTTCTTGTCGATGCAGACACAAAAGTAATCTGCCAGGGCTTTACCGGGTCGCAAGGCACCTTCCATTCTGAACAGGCGATTGCCTACGGCACGAAAATGGTTGGCGGCGTGACACCCAACAAGGGCGGCACGCAACATCTCGATCTTCCGGTTTTTGATACCGTTGCCGAAGCCGTTGCCACCACCGGGGCAAATGCCTCGGTGATTTATGTGCCGCCGCCCTTTGCAGCAGACGCCATCCTCGAAGCAATGGATGCCGGCGTCGCGCTTGTCATTTGCATTACCGAAGGCATTCCGGTTTTGGACATGGTGCGTGTCAAACGCGCGCTGGCCGAATCGGAAACGCGCCTTATCGGCCCCAACTGTCCCGGCATCATCACGCCCGAGGCGTGCAAGATCGGCATCATGCCCGGGCACATCCACACGCGTGGCCGCATTGGCGTGGTTTCCCGTTCGGGCACGTTGACCTACGAAGCCGTCGCCCAGACGACGGCGACAGGCCTGGGCCAAACAACCTGCATCGGCATCGGCGGCGACCCGGTCAATGGCACGAATTTTATCGATTGCCTCGACCTGTTCCTGGGCGATCCAGAGACCGAGGGCATCGTCATGATCGGCGAAATCGGCGGCACCGCAGAAGAAGAGGCCGCCGCCTTTCTAAAGGCTGACAAGCGGAAAAAGCCCGTGGTTGGCTTTATTGCAGGCGTTACGGCACCGCCAGGCCGACGCATGGGCCATGCGGGCGCAATCATTTCCGGAGGCAAGGGCACCGCCCAGGACAAGATCGAAGCCTTCCGCAACGCGAACATTGAAGTTGCCGAATCCCCTGCTGAAATCGGCACGGCCATGCTGAAGGCAATGAAAAAATAACGCGCTGCCCCATATAGTTAGCGAAAAATTAACCAAACTAAGCTACTCATGAATGCCGTATTCATGGCATCTTGCTAATCATGACGTCTCGTCCCATCGAACCCAGCGTTCTCTCCGGCCCCAACGCCGCCTTTGTCGAGGAACTTTTCCGCACCTATCTGGAAAATCCTGACTCGGTCGACCCAAGCTGGCAGCAATTTTTCGCCAGCCATCAGGACGGCATCTCGGCTCAAGATCTGGGTGGCGCAAGCTGGGGCCTGAAACGGCCACAACCGCTTTCCGAAGAAGACGCCACGCCCAAAGAAAACGCGGCCAACGGGAAAGCCCTGGCTGCTGACGACATCCGAGCCGCAACCCTCGACAGCATCCGCGCGCTGATGATGATTCGCGTCTTTCGGGTGCGCGGCCATTTGATTGCCAATTTCGATCCCCTCGGCCTGCATCACGAAAAATATCATCCCGAGCTGGACCCCAAAACTTACGGCTTCACAGAGGCCGATTACGATCGCCCAATTTTCATCGACAGCGTCCTTGGCATGGAAACGGCAACGCTGCGTGAAATTCTAGACGCCCTGCACCAAACCTATTGCGGCAATATCGGCGTCGAATTCATGCACATGCAGGACCCGGACCAAAAGGCCTGGATTCAGCTGCGGGTAGAGAACGGACGCAACCAGCCGGTTTTCACCCCCCTCGGCAAGCGAACCATTCTTGAGCGCCTAACGGAAGCCGAGCTGTTCGAACAGTTCCTTCACGTCAAATATCCGGGCACGAAGCGATTTGGCCTCGATGGCAGCGAGAGTCTGGTGCCGGCGATCGAACAGGTGCTGAAACGAGGCAGCCAACTTGGCGTCGAAGAAGTTGTCATCGGCATGTCCCATCGCGGTCGGTTAAATGTGCTCGCCAATGTGATGAACAAACCATTTGCGGCGATTTTTTCCGAATTTCAGGGAAACGCCGCACATTCAGACGATTTTCAGGGGTCCGGCGACGTCAAATACCATCTCGGCGCCTCTGCAGACCGCGAGTTCGATGGCAAAAACGTCCATCTTTCCCTGACCGCCAACCCGTCCCATCTGGAAGTGGTCGACCCCGTCGTCCTTGGCAAAACGCGTGCAAAACAGGCGCAGCTTGACGACCAAGAACGCACCAGAGTCATGGGCATTCTTATGCATGGCGACGCCGCGTTCGCCGGACAGGGGCTGGTTCCTGAAACCCTCGAACTTGGGGATTTGCAAGGCTACCGTTGCGGCGGCACGGTTCATTTCATCATCAACAACCAGATCGGGTTTACAACGTCGCCGAAATTTTCACGCGGCACACCCTATCCCTCCGACATTGCAAAGGGCATTCAGGCACCGATTTTTCACGTGAATGGCGATGACCCGGAAGCCGTTGTTCACATTGCCAAAATTGCGATGGAATTTCGCCAGGCCTTCCACAAGGACGTGATTGTCGACATTTTCTGCTATCGCCGCTTTGGGCATAACGAAGGCGACGAACCAGCCTTCACGCAGCCTCTCATGTACAAAGCGATCGCCGACCACCCGACCACCCGCGAGATTTACGCGAAAAAATTGGTGGACGCAGGCGAGATACCGGCGGACGAACCCCAGGCGATTTACGACGCCGCCATGAACCATCTCGACGAGAATTTTGAAGCGGCCCAGGATTACAAGCCCAGCAAGGTGGATTGGCTGGAAGGCGCCTGGGGCGGTATTGGCCTTGCCACCGATGGCAAACGTCGTGGCGAAACGGGCGTCGCACGGAAAACGCTTCTCAAAATCGGTGAGGCGCTCACTCGAGTGCCCGAGACGGTCAACGTCAACAGCAAGATCGTCCGCCAGATGAAAACCAAGCAGAAGATGTTTGCAACCGGGGACGGAATTGATTGGGGAACGGCCGAGGCCCTCGCTTTTGGCGCTCTTTTATGGGAAGGCGTTCCGGTCCGACTCAGCGGCCAGGACTGCACCCGCGGCACATTCTCCCATCGCCATGCTGCCCTTGTCGATCAGGATACAGAGAAAAAATATTATCCCCTCGACCATGTGAAAGATGGCCAGGCCGCCCTTGAAGTTCTCGACAGCCCGCTGTCGGAAGCCGGCGTGCTCGGTTTCGAATATGGCTACACAATGACGGAGCCAAATGTGCTGGTGCTGTGGGAAGCGCAATTCGGCGATTTTGCAAATGGCGCCCAGGTCATCATCGATCAATTCATCGCCTCTGCTGAAAGCAAGTGGATGCGGATGTCCGGCCTTGTCTTGCTGCTGCCCCATGGCCACGAGGGCCAGGGACCGGAACATTCCTCCGCCCGACTGGAGCGTTACCTGCAGCTTTGTGCGGAAGACAACCTTCAGGTCGCAAACTGCACAACGCCGGCGAATTATTTCCACATCCTGCGGCGACAGATTCACCGCAATTTTCGCAAACCCCTCGTCCTGATGACTCCGAAATCCCTGCTCCGCCACAAGAAGGCCGTCTCGACACTGGAAGAGATGGAAAAGGGCTCCGCATTCCGTCGGGTTTTGCCCGACCCGGCAAAGCTTGTCGCCGGCACAAAGGTAAAGCGCGTCGTCCTTTGTTCGGGAAAAGTTTATTACGACCTTGAACAGGAACGCGACGCCCGGAAAATCCGCGATGTCGCACTGGTTCGGCTTGAACAGCTCTATCCCTTCCCGGCGGACAGCATCACCAAGCAATTGCAGAAATATCCAAATGCCGAAATTGTCTGGTGCCAGGAAGAACCGAAAAACATGGGCGCATGGGCCTTCCTTGACCGTCGCATGGAAGCTGTGCTGGCCAAGACGAAACACAAGACCCCATGGCCGGCTTATGTGGGCCGGGCGGCAGCCGCTTCGCCGGCAACAGGCCTTTTACGCACCCACAACCGGGAACAGGCGGAAATCGTGGACACTGCCCTGACCCCGTCGTAACGAAATTCGCCAAACTTGGAATCAAACCCGCCCCGGATTTTCAATAAGGAAAGTTTGAGAAAAAATGGCAAAGGAAATCGTCGTTCCCACCCTTGGCGAATCGGTAACGGAAGCAACCGTCGCCAAATGGTTCAAAGCCGTCGGCGACGCCGTCACGGCCGATGAGCCGCTTCTCGAACTTGAAACGGACAAGGTGACCCTTGAAGTGCCGGCACCTGCCACCGGCAAGCTGAGCGAAATTGTTGCCGCTGACGGAGCCGACGTTGGGGTTGGCGCCGTGCTGGGACGGATCGAGGAAGGCAGCGGCGCAGCCGCCGCCCCCAAGGCTCCGGCAGAAGCAGCCCCGGCCCCGACACCCCCGGCCACACCAGCCGCACCAAAAGCCGCCCCGACAGCGCCAAAGGCCGACACATTGCTGGCCCCATCCGTCCGCAAGCTCATTGAAGAAAACCATCTGGACGCCGCCGCCATTCCCGGCACCGGCAAGGATGGCCGCCTGACGAAGGGCGACGTGCTTGCCCATCTCGAAGCCGGCCCGGCCCAGAGCGCGCCAGCTGCATCGGGCGCATCGGGCGCCCCTGCGGAAGAACGCGTTCGCATGTCCCGGCTGCGCAAACGCGTCGCCGAACGCCTCAAAGACGCGCAAAACACGGCGGCCATGCTGACCACCTTTAACGAAGTCGACATGAGCGCCTTGAAAAAGGCGCGCACCGAATATCGCGACGCTTTTGAGAAAAAACACGGCGTCCGGCTTGGCTACATGTCCTTCTTCGTCAAGGCCGCCATCCTTGCGCTTAAGGAAATTCCCGAGGTCAACGCCCAGATTGAAGGCGACGAGATCGTCTACAAGAACCATTACGACATCGGCGTTGCCGTCGGCTCTCCGAACGGTCTGGTCGTGCCGGTGCTTCGCAATGCCGATCATTTTGGATTTTCCGACATCGAAAAACAGATCGGCGCGTTTGGCACGCGCGCGCGCGATGGCAAGCTGACCATGGAAGACCTAACCGGCGGCACGTTCACCATTTCAAATGGCGGTGTCTTTGGTTCTCTGCTTTCCACGCCGATTATCAATCCGCCACAATCCGCCATTCTTGGCATGCACAAGATTCAGGACCGGCCCATGGCCGTCGACGGCAAGGTTGAAATCCGGCCGATGATGTATCTGGCGCTGACCTACGATCACCGGCTGGTTGATGGCCGCGAGGCTGTTACCTTCCTGGTGCGCGTCAAGGAGTGCATCGAGTCCCCGGAACGGATCCTCCTGGGCCTTTAAGGGCCGGGGAACAAAGGAAAGCGCCCATGAGCGAAGAAAAATTCGACGTCGTTGTCATCGGGGGTGGACCGGGCGGCTATGTTGCCGCCATCCGCGCCGCCCAGCTTGGGTTGCGGACGGCCTGCGTGGATGCGCGCGGCCCCCTTGGCGGCACCTGCCTGAACGTCGGCTGCATTCCTTCAAAAGCGTTGCTGCATTCCAGCCATCATTTTGAACTGGCCGCCCATGACCTGGCCGAACACGGGATTAAAGTTGGAAAGCCAAGCCTTGACCTTGCCGCCATGATGGCGCGCAAGGAAAAAATCGTCGATGGCCTGACAAAAGGCATCGCCTTTCTTTTCAAAAAAAACAAGGTCGCGCATTTCAAAGGCAAGGGCAGCATCAAAGGCCCAGGCCAGGTGGTTGTCGATGCCGACGGCAAGAAAACCGAACTGACGACGACATCGATTGTCATCGCCACCGGTTCGGATGTGGCACCGCTTCCCGGCGTGACGATCGACGAAAAGAAAATTCTAAGCTCCACCGGCGCGCTGTCTCTGGCAAAGCTGCCAAAGCGTCTTGCCGTTATCGGGGCCGGGGTCATCGGGTTGGAACTTGGGTCCGTCTGGCGACGCCTGGGCGCGGACGTCACTGTGCTGGAATATCTAGATCGCATCCTGGTGCCGATGGATGGCGAACTTGCAAAGGGCGCGCAAAAAATCCTTTCCAAACAGGGGATCGCTTTCAAACTTGGCGTGAAAGTCACGGCGGCAAAAACAACAAAATCCGGTGTCGAGTTGCAGTTCGAGCCGGCAAAGGGCGGCGACACCCAGACTCTTGTCGCGGACGCTGTCCTCGTTGCCATCGGGCGCAGGCCCTATACGGAAGGCCTGGGTCTGGACGCCGCAGGCGTGACGATGGACGAAAAAGGCCGGGTAAAAATCGACGACCGCTTTCAAACAAATGTTGCCGGCATCTATGCCATCGGCGACGTCGTGCGTGGTGCCATGCTGGCCCATAAGGCAGAAGACGAAGGCATTGCCGTCGCCGAAATTCTTGGCGGTCAGTCGGGCCATGTGAATTACGACGCCATCCCCGGCGTCGTCTACACCGCGCCTGAAATTGCCACGGTCGGGAAAACCGAGGAAGACTTAAAAGCTGCGGGCACCGAGTACAAAATCGGCAAATTTCCCTTTCAGGCAAACAGCCGGGCGCATACAAGCGGCGACACCGACGGCTTTGTAAAAATCCTTGCGGACAAAAAAACGGACCGCGTGCTAGGCGTGCACATCGTCGGGCCCGTCGCCGGCGAATTGATTGCCGAAGCGGGCCTGGCCATGGAATTCGGCGCCTCGGCAGAAGACATTGCGCGCACCTGCCATGCCCATCCGGGTTACGGCGAAGCGGTCAAGGAAGCGGCCCTGGCCGTCGATGGCCGCGCCATTCACGCGTAAGGCAACCGGACGCAGACGGTGGCGCGCCGGCTTCCCGACACGCTTCGCCGCTGGACCCGCCGGGTCTTTGGGGTTTTGTTTCTGCTGGCCGGCTTTGCCGGTCTTTTCCTGCCCATCCTGCAGGGCATTCTTTTCCTACTGATCGGAACACTGCTGCTGGCAGGCGATTCCATCTGGGTGCGGCGCAAGATCGCCAGCCTCAACCGTCGTTACCCCGACGCCTATGCCCAGTTCCGAAAATGGCGAAAAAAATTCCAGCCGAAGAAACGCTCGCGTTAAAACGCATGTGTTCATGCCTGTGAATGGAATCCCACTCTATTTCCGCGCGCGCGGATGGGCCTTGTCATAGGTTTTTCGCAACCCCGCCGCGTCCACTTCCGTGTAACGCTGGGTCGTGGAAAGCGACGCATGGCCCAGCAATTCCTGTATCGAACGCAAATCGCCGCCACCGGCCAGCAGGTGGGTGGCGAAACTGTGGCGCAACGCGTGAGGGGTTGCCGTTTCCGGCAAGCCCAATTGCGCGCGCAGGCGACGCATTTCTTTCTGCACAATGGCCGCCTGCAACCGCTTGCCACGCAAGCCGACGAAAAGCGGGTCTTCCGGGCCGAAGGAAAAAGGACAGGCCGCCAAATAATCGGCCACCGCGTCGCGGACGATGGGCAAAACCGGCACGATGCGTTCCTTCGATCCCTTGCCGAGCACGCGCAGCGACGCCCCCGATGGCGCCTGGGACCGGTTTAACTTCAACGCCTCGCCAATGCGAAGGCCGCACCCATAAAGCAGTGTAAAAATGGCGGCGTTGCGTTTGGCGATCCATGGCGTTTCGGTCGCCGACTTTGCCGGCCCGTCCCCGGACACGGCCCCAGACGCCGCAATCGCCGCCATGGCATCGGCCGCATCAAGGGGCCGGGGAACGGTGTGGGGCGCGCGCGGCGCACG
This sequence comes from uncultured Rhodospirillaceae bacterium, assembly GCA_964435655.1. Classification (GTDB taxonomy): domain Bacteria; phylum Pseudomonadota; class Alphaproteobacteria. Next base: position 206 of record CAYTAE010000013.1, on the reverse strand, counting down.
AATGGCGGCGATGGCCGGATTGTGCAGAAAGCCGCGCCGATCTAGAAAGCGGAAAAACCCGCGCAAGACGGACAGCGCACGCGCAATCGAGACTTTGGCCTTGTTGGCGCGCAGTTCAAAGGCCAGCCACGCTCGGAAATCGGCAGCGACCAGATCGCCAAGGGCAGCAAATCCAGGGGTCTGGCCCAGATGGTCGGTCAGAAATT
>CAYTAE010000012.1:0-16470 GCA_964435655.1 uncultured Rhodospirillaceae bacterium | reverse complement strand
TTCAGACGAAAGGAAAGCAGCACCGCCTTCTTCAGCCACGCATTTACCTTCCAGCCACCTTCAACATCCGCACTGGGTTCGGAAACACGCAACGTTCCGCTATCAAGGGCCGTCAGCGCCGCCTCAACGGCGTCACGATGCCCCCCTTTCGTTTTTGGCGATAGCGTTTCGCGCGCATCCCAGGCTGCGTTGATTTCATTTTCGAGCGTCACGCTATTCATTCGATCCACCTTGTCCTTCGGTCTTGCGTCGGATTGGCGGCGAAGATGAGCCAGCCCCCCCGGCCTGTCAACCGCGCGTCTGTCCAACCCTCAACTGCATCAGCCATTGCAGACGGCCCCCTTCAGCCATTTTGTGAGATCATCGGCAATGTAGTGAATATGGTCTTCCCATTCGCCGGGACCGGCGTTCTCCCACTCGGTCCGCAACCAGACCGTCGCCATGCCAAGGGCCGCCGCCGGCGCAAGGTTTTTTGGCAAATCGTCAATCATGGCCGCTTTGGTTGGGTCGATTTCATGGCAATCAAGCAGCTGCCGGTAGACCTCCGGCTTTGGTTTGGGGAGAAAATTGGCCGCCTCAATATCGAAAATGCCATCGAAATGCGCTCCGATACCAAGCCGGGACAGCACTTCCATCACATGGGTTGCCGGCCCGTTCGTGAAAATGAATTTCCGCCCAGGGAGTTGCGCCAGCGCACCATCCAGATCGGGGTCGGCCAGAACCGGCGAAAAATCGATGGCGTGGACATAGTCGAGATAGCCGGCCGGGTCCACATCGTGACATTCCATCAAGCCGTACAGCGTGGTGCCATAGCGATGAAAATATTCTTTTTGAAGACGATGCGCTTCGTCCGCCTCGACGCCGAGAAGATCGCGAATAAATTCCTGCATCTTGCGGTCGATCTGCGCGAACAGCCCGCAGCTTGCCGGATAAAGCGTGTTGTCGAGATCGAAAATCCAGGCCTCGACATCCTGCAGAGAAGGTGGCTGGCGCGAGGCGTTCGGCACATTCATGGCAGACATCTATCCTTAAAAGCCCTTGAAACCGCCTATTTTTCAGGAAAACGGCCTCGGGCCTGAGGAATTCCTTAACCTTCCGCATTTAGAATCATCCTAGCAATAAGCTTTGATTTTAACACAAACAAGAGAATGGCTAGGTGGGGCGAGATGGGATGAGCGACCCGCTCGTATCAACAGGCTTCGTACCTTCGGAAAACACCCCGGCAAGCTTGCCCTTTGACCGCCTGTTCGCGGCAGCAGGCGCGCTGGCCGGGGCGGCTTTCCCGGCATGCCTTGCCGACGCCCGGGGACAAATTCACCAGGCCAATTTGGCAGCCCAGGCCCTGTTTGCCCGCCTCGACAAAATCGCCGCCCGGAACCTTGCCGCAACGATTGCCGAAACCCTGGAAGCAAACGCGGCCCGTCAGGTCGAATTAGCATTTCCGGAAAATAACACAAAAAATGGCGCCAACCTGTCCGCCGCCACTCTTGATTTTTTATTGCTGCCTTTCCCGGAAGAGAGCCGCGTCCTGCTTCTTGGCAGAAACGCAACCTTCGACCGAAATTTACGCGACGCCTTAATCGAATCCCGCCAGCGCTACAAAGAGCTGGCCGAAACGGCGAGCGATTTTGTCTGGGAAACCGGAGTGGATGGCTGCTTTACCTTTCTTTCTTCCACAGGCGCGATGGGCTTTCCGACAAACGCCTTGCTTGGGCGCAACCCCGAAAGCCTGCTTTTTGACGCGACGGAAACCGAACTGGCCCTCCCCTTCCATGCAACCTCTAAAATAACGGGGGTTGAGCTTTGGTTCCGGAATGCCAAAGGGAGCGCCACTTGTCTTGCAATTTCGGCCCGGCCACTTTGCGACGAAACCGGCGCCTGGAAAGGCGCGCGCGGCGCCTGCCAGGACGTAACGGAAATGCGTCTGCACCAAACGGAAGTCGCCCGCGTTCAAAACCGGGAACGCTTGTTGCTTTTCCTGGTACGCACCATCCGCGACGAGGTCGAGCCTGACAGGATGCTTGCACGCGCCGCCGCCGCCATCGCACACGCAACCGATGCCGAGGGTTGCCGAATCGTCACCCTGACGGAAAAAGACGCCCCCAGCCATGAGGCCGAATTTGGCGAGGTGCCCGCCTTCGATATCGAAAAAGCCGCCCTTTGCGATCCAACGGCGACCTTCCCAATCGCCTTCGATGCCCCCCGGCCGGGCATGCTTTCGCCAACCTCTTATCGCGGACGGCAAAACGGGGCGGTTAGCATCTGGCGAGAGGCGCGTCCCTTCGACCCGGACACACGCGACCTTCTGATAAGCGTTGCCGACCAGCTTGGCATCGCCAACGAACAAATTGCTGTCCACCACCGCCTGCTGCATTTATCGACGACGGACGCGTTGACGGGTCTTCTCAACCGACGCGCCTTCCATGACAAACTGGACCGCCGTTTTGCACGTGCCGCGCGAGGGCAGGAAAAAGCAGCGCTGTTCTATCTTGATCTCGATAATTTCAAACAGACAAATGATCGTCGCGGTCATGGCGAGGGCGACGCCGCGCTTCGCAAGGTCGGTGAAATTCTGCTGCGAAACACGCGCAGCTCCGACCTGGTCGCCCGGCATGGCGGCGACGAATTTGCCCTTTGGCTGGAAAACACGGATGCCGCAACGGCGGAAGAAAAGGCACGCACGCTTCTCAAGAATGCAACCGCCCTTACCGAATTTTCAGGCGACGCGACATGCCCGCTTGGCTTCTCGATCGGGATTGCCATTTTCGACCCGGATGACGGCGAAATACTTGCTGATATTCTAAGCCGTGCCGATGCCGCCATGTATCTTGCAAAACAGGGCGGCAAAGGCAGTTATCGCCTTGCCGCCGCAACTCCGGCAACGCCACGATGACCACACAACGCCAGCCCCATCATGACTACGAAGCGGCCAAGACCATCGCGCGGGACGCCGACGCTAATGTCCGCCGTGACCTTGCGGCGCGAGAGGACATTCGCCCGGAGATTCTTTATTACCTCGCCGAGGACAACAATGCGGACGTGCGTGCAACCATTGCCGCAAATCAAAAAACGCCCGGCCATGCCGACCTTCTTCTTGCACGCGATCCAAACGACGCCGTGCGCTGCCAGCTTGCCCGGAAAATCGGGCGCCTCGTTCCAAACCTCTCCGAAGGGGCCAAAGATCGCATGCGCGATCTGACCCTTGAAATTCTCCAGATTCTTGCCCGGGATCACCTGCCAGACGTCCGCCGGATGCTGGCCGAGGAATTGCAGGCAACGACACAGGCACCAAGGGACGTCATCCGCAAACTCGCCCAGGACTTGGAAATCGAAGTCGCCGCACCGGTACTGGAATTTTCTCCGTTGCTGACGGATACCGATCTGCTGGCGCTGATCGCGACCGGCCCTGATAAAGAACTGGTAACGGCCATTGCACGACGGGACGCCGTGTCCGAGCCTGTCTCGGACGCCATCGCTGAAACCGAAAGCGTCCCGGCCATCGCCACCCTTCTGGCCAACCCCTCGGCACAGATCCGCGAGGAGACCCTGGACCGCCTCGTAACAAAGGCCCCAGCCGTTCCTTCCTGGCATGCCCCGCTTGCGCGGCGACAGGCCCTTTCCCCATCCATGATCCGCAAGCTCACCGGGTTTCTTGCCGCCTCCCTGCTACAGACTCTGCAACGCCGTGGCGATCTTGACCCGGAAACCGCAGCCATGGTGGCCACCGCGATCCATGACCGCCTGCAGACAGAGGAAGCCGAAGGCCTTGCGCCCGCCGCATCGGGAAAGAACGCGCAGCAACGCGCCGCATCGGACGTGCGCGCCCTGCTGGAAAAAGGGCAGCTTGATGAAAAGGCAATCGCGGCGGCGGTGGGAGAAGGAAAACATTTCTTTGTGACCGAAGCCCTTGCCGCCCTCGCCCATGTGCCGGTCAAAATGGCGGCGCGCATTCTTGGTGCCGGCAACGCCGCCGCCGTCGCGGCGCTTAGCTGGAAGGCCTCCCTTGGTGCACGTCTCGCGTCCCGCATCCAAACCCGCATCGCGCATGTTCCACCAACCGAGGCCCTAAGCGTCGAAACGGACGCCTATCCAATGGACGAAGCGGCGATGCGCCTGCAACTGGATTCGTTCCAGCCCGCCACAGAAACCAACACCGAAACCGATGCCGAAGAACAGCCCGACGCCGCCGGCCCCGTCGATCCCGACTGGGCGACAGGGGAAACAAACCCGACGCAGAAAATCGCGGAACCAGACTGGGCCCAGGACGAAACAGACCCGGCGCAGCATGTCACAGAGCCGGATTGGGCGACGAGTGAAACACCCGTGGGCGAAGAAACAAACAAAGAAGCGAAAGAAGAACAGCCGGAAAAGGCAACACCCGACGTCTGAACCAGACGGCAAGCCGTCTAACTGGCGCGGATCAGCGTGCCGACACCATGGGCCGTGAAAATTTCCAGCAACAGCGCGTGGGGCACACGCCCATCAAGAATGACGGCGGCATCGACGTTTTCCCGCACTGCGGCCAGGCAGGTTTCCGCCTTTGGGATCATGCCGCTATGGATCGTGCCATCCGCGACAGCGGCCTCGACATCGGAGACCGCCATCTCCGGGATAAGCGCCCCTTTCTTGTCGAGGACACCCACCACATCCGTCAGCAAAAGCAGCCGCGTCGCACCCACGGCCTGGGCCACGGCACCCGCCACCGTATCCGCATTGATGTTAAAGGTTTCGCCACGACTGCCGCTACCGATCGGCGCAATGATCGGAATGATCTGGGATTCAACCAGAGACAATAGAATGGTTGGATCAATTTCGGTCGGCTCGCCAACAAAACCAAGGTCCAGAATTTTCTCGATGTTCGAATCCGTATCCCGCTTTGTCCGCCGCAGCTTGCGCGCCCGGATAAGGTTGCCATCTTTGCCTGAAAGGCCCACGGCCAGACCACCCTCGGCGCTGATCGTCGAAACGATCGCCTTGTTGATCGTCCCCGCCAACACCATTTCAACAACGGTGACGGTTTCCTTGTCGGTCACCCGAAGCCCGTCGATAAATTCGCTTTTTACCTTAAGCCGTTCCAGCATTTCGCCGATTTGCGGCCCACCTCCGTGAACGACAATCGGGTGAATGCCAACCTGCTTAAGCAACACAACGTCGCGTGCAAATTGCTCCGCAAGCTCTGCATTGCCCATTGCATGGCCACCATATTTGATAACAAATATCTCGCCGGCATAACGCCGCATATAGGGAAGTGCCTGGGAAAGCGTCTTCGCCTGGTCGAGCCATTTGGAATCAATCTTGGAATCTGCCTTCTTCATAACCCAAAACTCTAGTGGAATTCGGCCGGTTGCGCCAGCGCAGCCAGCCTCGCACGAAGCTCGGGGATGCCACTGCCGGTTTTTGAACTGGTGACAAGAACTTCCGGATGCGCGGCCCCATGGGTGCGCGACTCGCGCTCGATCTCAGCAAACCGGGTGGCAAGCGGCGTCGGTTTCAGACAATCGGCCTTCGTCAAGATGATCTGATAAGAAACGGCGGCCTTGTCCATCATTTTTAGAAGCTCGCGATCCGAATCTTTAAAGCCGTGCCGCGCATCAACAAGCAGGAGCACGCGTTTCAGGCTGGACCGGCCCTGCAAATAAAGGCTGACGAATTCCGTCCATTCCCGCACGGTTTTTTTCGAAACGCGCGCATAGCCATAGCCCGGAAGATCGACAAGGGTTTGCCGGTTGTCCCCCAGCCGAAAAAAATTAATCTGCTGCGTCCGTCCCGGCGTTTTCGACGTCCGGGCCAGGGCGTTCTGCCCCGTCAATGCGTTCAACAGACTGGATTTTCCGACATTCGACCGCCCGGCAAAGGCAATTTCCGGCAAATCCGCTTCGGGCAAGGCCGCAAGATTGGTCGCACCAAATTCAAAAGCACACGGGCCAAGAAACAGCCGCCGTCCAATCTCCAGCGCCGCCGCATCTTCTTCCACGGGGGGGATCGCAGCCTTCGTCCCGTCGCCTGTCGGTGTCATGTTTTCCACTCTCCGGGCCGGCCAAACCGGCCCAAGACCAGGTAGGCCGCCATCAGTCTTCGGCTGCTTCCATGGTCGTCTCGCGCAGGATCACCCACTGCTGGGCGATTGAAAGCACATTGTTCCACGCCCAATAGATCACCAGCCCGGCCGGGAAATTGGCAAGAACAAACGTAAAGACAAGGGGCATAAACTGGATCAGCTTTGCCTGAATAGGGTCTGGGGGCGGCGGGTTCAGCTTGAACTGCGCCCACATCGTGATGCCCATAAGGATCGGCCAGATGCCAAGATGCAGAAAGCCTGGGGGCGTCCAGGAAATCAGCCCAAAGAGATTGAAGAGCGAAGTCGGGTCCGGTGCCGAAAGATCATGAATCCAGCCATAGAAAGGCGCGTGACGCATTTCGATGGTCACAAACAGCACCTTGTACAAAGCGAAGAAGACGGGCAATTGAACCAGCACCGGCAGACACCCGGCCAGGGGACTGATCTTCTCGCTCTTGTAAAGCTCCACCATCTCCTGGCTCATGCGCTGACGATCGCCCTTTAGACGCTCGCGCAACTCCATAACTTTCGGCTGCAGCAATTTCATCTTGCTCATTGAGCGATAGGACTTGTTGGCAAGCGGAAAGAAGACGATCTTGATCAAAACTGTCAGCGCAAGAATAGCCAGCCCGAAATTTCCAATAAGCCCATTCATATAATCGAGCAGATAGAAAATCGGCTTCGTCATAAAATAAAGCCAGCCAAAATCGACGCCGCGATCGAAAAGCGGAATGTTCAGGTTCGCCTCATAGCCATCAAGCAGGCGCACTTCCTTGGCCCCGATAAAGAGACGAGTGACGGCCTCAATCCTGCCGCCCGCCGGAAGGGCCAACCCATCGCCCCGGAAATCCACCTGATATTTGTCACGATCGGCCGCAAGGCGGTGCGTAAAGCGGTAGTGATTCTTGACACCCTGATCGGGAATAAGGGCGGCAAGCCAGTATTTGTCTGTAACCCCTATCCAGCCGCCCTGGCTGTTGCGCGCCATGTCCGGCGTTTCCTGAAGGTCGTCGTAATCCATCTCTTCAAGGGTTTGATCGAAGACGCCGAGCAGCCCCTCATGCAGAATGATAAAGTTCTGAGTCTTCGGCGTCCCGGTGCGTGAAACAAGACCATATGGGTAAAGCGTCAACGGGGCCGCAGCAACGTTGCGGACGCTGTCCGTAACGGTGAAAAGATAGGCATCGTCAAGGGCAATCTGACGGGTGAATTCAAGGCCCTGACCATTTTTCCAACGAAGAACCAGGGGCTTTGCCGGTGTCAGGGTCCCCCCATCCGCCTGCCAGACGGTATCAACATTGGGAACCGCAATGGCAGCATCCCCCGCGCCGGCCACCCAGCCAAATTCGGCGTAATAGGGCAAGGCCGTTCCCGAAGGTTGAAAAAGAACGATCTCCGCGCTCGATGGGTCCGTGGTCTCACGGTAGGTCTTAAGCGCAATGTCGTCGAGACGCCCGCCCTTGAGGCGAACCGAACCGCGAACACGGGGTGAGTCGATAACAATCCGGGCATCTGCCGCAAGCACCGCATCACGATCCAGCTCACCGGCGACCGGCCCACCGGTGACCAGTCCACCCCCCACACCGGCGGGCGCCGGAACGGCATTGGTGCCAGCACCGGGCGCAGGCACAGCATTGGTCGGACCCGTTGCCGAGGTTCCGGGAACCGTCATCGCCGTTTCCTGGGACGACGGCACATCGGTCGGGGCCGGATAGTTATGATCGTAAAACGCCTGGAAACTCAGCAAGATTCCAAGCGAAAGCACGACGGCAATAAGAAGGTTACGCTGTTCCATATGTCTCGAATGCTTTGGTTAAATGTTTTCCGAATGCAAGGTTGGTTTTGCAACCTGCGACGGCACCGGATCATAGCCATCGCCACCCCAGGGATGGCAACGTCCAAGGCGCTTCAAGGCGAGCCAGCCGCCACGCATCGGGCCAAAATTCAGGATCGCTTCCTCTGCATATTCCGAGCAGCTTGGAAGATAACGGCAACTTGGCGCAAGCCATGGCGAAAGCGTCCACTGGTACAGCTTGATGCCACCGCGCAGAAAATTCGCAATTGCTTTCATTTTGTCTCCCCTGGGCCAGACGCGTCTGGCCCGGTTGCTTCGACAAAAGAATCCAGACGCACAAGGGCCACTTTCAGGTCTTGAACAAGACTGCGAAAGGGCCGTACGAGGGAAGCACGCCGCCCGATAACGACATAGTCCCGCCCACGCCTGCCATGGTCGTCCAGAACTTCCCGTACGGCAGCCCTCAGGCGACGGCGCACCCGGTTGCGCTCAACCGCGTTGCCGACCCGCCGGCTTGCTGTAAAACCGACGCGCACACCTTTTTCATCGAATCCAGCTATTGCCAAATCCATGGATGCCACCTGAAGAATTAAGCCTGGGGTAACCCATTTGCGGCCCCGGCCGGCAACCCGAAGGAAATCGTCCCGGCGCTGCAGACGTCCAACCGACATCCGCACCCTTTAAGCCGACAGTCGCTTGCGGCCTTTCGCGCGACGCCTGGCCAACACACAACGTCCGCCAACCGTCGCCATGCGGCTACGAAAGCCATGACGGCGTTTTCGAATAAGAACACTGGGTTGATATGTACGCTTCACCGATAATACTCCGTCCGGCGGACCTGTCCTACAAGCCCCGCTGTATAAGGGCTTGAACGTGGCAAGTCAACGCCATCCGGGCATTGCCGGGCAGGCTGGGGCCTTCACGCGCTTTTGATGGGCCGTTGACTTGCCCAACCCTCTGGGGAACGCTACACCCGATTGAAAGTCAGCAACAAACGGTGTTTGCCCTCCTATGAACGCGCCCACGCCCGAAACCCCCGTCACGGCCCAAAAAAACGCCTTTTGGCGCGTCCTGCCGCTCACCACCCTGGTCCTGGGCCTGGGGGCCTTCTTCGCTTTCGACCTGCACAGCTACCTTTCCTTCGAAACCCTGAAGGCAAACCGCGTGGCGCTTCTTGATTTTGTCGACCAGCACCGTGTTCTAGCGATCCTTCTCTATGGTGCCGGCTATGCCGTTGCCGTTGCCTTTTCCTTTCCCGGCGCATCGATCCTGACGCTCGCCGGCGGGTTTCTGTTGGGGCTGACAACCGGCACCCTTGCCACGGTGGTTGGCGCCACCATCGGTGCGACGGCCGTTTTCCTCGCTGCGCGGCTGGCCCTCGGCGATCTGCTGCGGAAAAAAGCGGGAAGCGCCATTCTTAAAATGGAAGCTGGGTTTCAGGAAAACGCCTTTAATTATCTTCTCGTGCTGCGCCTCGCCCCGGTTTTTCCGTTCTGGCTTGTCAATCTTGCACCAGCACTTCTAAAAGTGCCTCTTCGGACCTATATCACCGCCACCTTCCTCGGCATCGTGCCCGGAACCTTCGTCTATGTAAGCATTGGCAATGGCCTCGGGGCGATTTTTGATCGCGGCGAGACGCCGGATCTCGGCATTATTTTTGAGCCGGCCATTTTAATCCCGATCACGGGCCTTGCCCTTCTGGCACTGCTGCCCATCGCCATCAAAAAAATCCGGGCACGCACGCAACGCGCAACCTAGACAGGATCGCGACATGGCAACCCTTCTTACCCCTGACATCTGCATCATCGGCGCCGGTTCGGGCGGCCTTTCCGTCGCCGCAGGCGCTTCGCAAATGGGCGCCGAAACCGTGCTGGTCGAACGCGGCAAGATGGGCGGCGATTGCCTGAACACCGGCTGCGTGCCGTCGAAAGCCCTGCTTGGGGCCGCACATGCGGCAGCGGCGGTGCGCCATGCCCCTCTTTTTGGCGTGCAGGCAGGAAGCCCTAAAACCGACTTTCCAGCCGTTCAACAACATGTTCAGGACGTCATCGCAGCGATTGCGCCAAACGATTCCGTCGAACGTTTTGAAGGCCTAGGCGTACGCGTCCTTCAGGAAGAAGCCCACTTCACCGGCCCGAGAGAAGTCCTGGCCGGTGAAACACGCATCCGCGCACGGCGTTTCGTCATCGCCACCGGTTCACGCGCCGCCGTGCCACCCATCCCCGGCATCAAGGACGTTCCCTATTTCACGAATGAGACGATTTTCAACAACACCGAATTGCCCGAACATCTTGTTGTCATCGGCGGCGGCCCCATCGGCATGGAAATGGCCCAGGCACATTGCCTTCTTGGCGCCCGGGTCACCGTGCTGGAAATTGCCAGCATCCTTCCTAGGGACGATTCCGAACTTGTCGACCTTCTGCGCACATTGTTGCGCAAAGACGGGCTGGACATCCGCGAAGGTGCCAACATCGCCCGCCTTGAAAAAAGGGATGGCAAACCCTGTGTCATTCTGAAGAAAAAGGATGGCGGCGAAGAATGCATCACGGCGTCCCACCTTCTTATCGCCGCCGGTCGACAGGTGAATGTCGAAGACCTGGGCCTAGACGCGGCCGGCATCGCCTGGCATCCAAAAGGCATTTCCGTAAACGCCCGCCTGCGCACAACGAACCGACGGGTCTATGCCATCGGTGACGTTGCCGGCGGACCGCAATTTACCCATGTGGCGAGCTACCATGCCGGAATTGTCATTCGAAACATGCTTTTTCGGCTACCTGCAAAAGCCAAAACGACCAATGTGCCATGGGTCACCTACACCACGCCCGAGCTTGCCCATGTGGGGCAAAGCGAACGCGAAGCAAAAGCAAAAACGAATTCCATTCGCGTCTTGCGCTGGCCGTTTTCGGAAAACGATCGCGCCCAGACCGAACGCCTGACGTCCGGGCTGGTAAAAATCGTAACGGACAAGAAAGGCCGTATCCTTGGCGCCGACATCCTCGGGCCCCATGCGGGCGAACTAATCCAACCCTGGGTGCTGGCCATTGCCAACGGATTAAAGATCGGGGCCATTGCCAACGCCATCGCCCCCTATCCCACCCTGGGCGAAGCCGGCAAGCGCGCCGCCGGAAGCTATTACGCCCCAGCTCTTTTCGGAGAAGGGACGCAGAAACTGGTTCGTTTCTTGGCCAAATTTGGCTAACAACCGTTTGTTTTAAAACAAAAAAATTCCGCACCCTGTCCCAAAGAACGTGCCGCGGTAGAATAAGAAATGGCTACGCAAAATCTGCAATTACCCGGATTTGGAAGAAGCCTTTCGGCGCGCCTGCTAATGCTGACGGTCGCCTTTGTGATGGTCAGCGAAATGTTGATCTTCTTCCCGTCCATCAGCCGTTACCGGATCAATTACCTTCAGGAACATATCAACGCCGCCCATGTTGCAACCCTAGCCCTTGAGGCGACACCGACCCTCGAAGTAAGTCCGGAATTGGAAGAAAAACTTCTCGACAATGCCCGCGTGGATGATGCCGCAACCTTTCACAAAGGCTCGGCGACTTACATACTTCGCCGCGCAATGCCGACACCGATTGAAGTCATGTTTGACCTTCGCGAGGACAATTTCTTTACACACCTGCACCAGGCGATGACCGCATTGTCCCAGAAAATTAACCGCGTCATTCAGGTGACCGGCAACCCGACCACGGCACCGGGTTCCGTCGTGCGCATCGTCATGGATGAACAGCCGCTTCGCGAAGCGATGTACGATTTTGCTGTTCGCGTGATCACGCTTTCAATCGTGATTTCCTTGATTACCGCCAGCCTTGTTTACATCGCGCTGCATCGCCTTCTCGTCCGACCGATGCAGCGGATCACGGCCAGTATGGTTGCCTTCCGAAAAGCGCCCGAGGATGCAACGCGTCGCACGCCACGCAGCAACCGCATGGACGAGATCGGCCTCGCCGAGCGTGAACTGACCCACATGCAAAAAGAATTGCGCCTTGCCCTCACCCAGAAGACGCGCCTCGCCGCCCTTGGGGAAGGCGTTGCCAAAATTCACCACGATTTACGCAACATCCTTGCCACGGCGTCCCTTGTTTCCGACCGCCTTTCCCTCAGTCGTGACCCGGAAGTCAAGCGCGTCGCGCCACGCCTGCTCGATGCCATTGACCGAGCCGCGTCGCTTTGCACACAAACCCTGGCTTTCGCACGGGAAGGTCCGCCGCCGTTGCAACTTTCCCAAGTCTCGCTTCGCAACATGGTCGATAAAGTAGGGTCCGGCCTTCTTTTCGCCGAAAAGGAAAAGCGCGTCTTCGCCATCGACAATCGGGTATCGGCCGATTTTGTCCTCGAACTGGATCGCGATCAATTTTACAGGGCGTTGAGCAACCTTGCCCGCAACGCGGTGGAAGCGGGGGCCAATTGGCTGACGGTTTCAGCTGTCCTTGTCGGGGATGAAATTGTTATCGATGTCGCCGATGATGGCCCCGGCATCCCGGAAAAAATTCTCGATCACCTGTTTCAGCCCTTTGCCGGCTCGACCCGTTCCGGGGGCACCGGCCTTGGTCTTGTCATTTCCAACGAACTTCTTGAAGCGCATGGTGGCGGACTTGAACTTGTCAAAACGTCCGAGGAAGGAACCATGTTCCGCATTCACCTGCCGGCCAAGTTCCACATTCCATCCCGCCGCTGGCGCGCGCGTCAAAGCGACGGCACCGCCGCCTGATTTGCAACCCATCCTCCCCTTTCAACCTGCCCGGAAAACCTGATCGAAAACGATGGAAGAACGTGTTCTTTACTACGCCAATTGGGTGATTCGCTATCGCTTCGTCGTCATGGCTGGCTGCATTCTGGTGGCCCTTCTTGCTGGCCTTGGCATGGGCCGGCTGCAATTCGAAAAGGATTACCGCGTTTATTTTGGCGAGGACAATCCGCAGCTGCAGGCCTTCGATGCCTTGCAAGCCACCTATGGCCGCAATGACAATCTCCTTTTCGTTCTTGCGCCGAAAGACGGCAAGGTGTTCACCCCGGAAATCCTGGCAGCCGTTCGCGAACTGACCCGGGAAGCCTGGAAAACCCCCCATTCAACGCGCGTCGATTCCATCACGAATTATCAGCACACCCGGGCCGAAGGGGACAATCTGATCGTTTCCGATCTGGTGCCGGATGCAACAAAGCTTTCCGCCGAAGCCCTTGCGGACATCCGGCGCATTGCCCTTGGCGAACCGGTGCTCCTGCGCCGCCTAATCTCGGAAAGAGCCCATGTTACCGGCATCAATGTGACCATTTACCTGAAGCAAAACAATCCGAAGGCCGAAGAAGAAACCGTCGCCTATGCGCGCAAGCTGGCCGAAAAAATTCGTGACGCCCATCCAAATGTGGACGTTTACCTGTCCGGGCTTGTGATGCTAAACGCTGCCTTTGCCGAAGCCAGCATCGCGGACATGGAAAACCTGACGCCGCTTATGTACGGCATTTTGCTGGTGGCCATGGTTTTGATGCTGCGCTCTTTCGCCGGCGTACTTGGAACCGTCAGCATCATTCTGCTTTCTGCCGTCACTGCGATGGGGCTTGCCGGCTGGTTGGGCATTGTGCTGACCCCATCCTCGGTGGGCGCGCCCACCGTCATCATGACGCTCGCAGTCGCCGACAGCGTGCACATCCTGATATCAATGTCTGCTGCCATGGGCCGGGGCATGAACCGCAACGAGGCCCTTGTTGAAAGCCTTCGCATCAACATGCAGCCGATTTTCCTTACCAGCCTGACCACCATCATCGGCTTCCTGACCATGAATTTCAGCGACGCACCGCCTTTTCAGGATTTGGGCAACATTACAGCGATGGGCGTCGTGGCAGCCTTCTTCTATGCCATCCTGTTCTTGCCCGCACTGGTCGCATCGATTCCGATGCGCAAGCCTAAAAAAACGCGCGCCACCGGTACGCCGATGGACAGCTTGGCCAATTTCGTCATCGCCCGTCGGAAACCGTTGCTTTACGGCATGAGCGGGCTGATTGTCCTGGTCAGCCTGATGATCCCGCGAATCGAGTTTAACGACGAGTGGGTCAGCTATTTCGATGAGAAAATGGAATTCCGGCAGCACACGGATTTCGTGATGGAAAATTTGACCGGCATTTCGATCATCGACTATTCCCTTGAAGCCGCCGAAAGCGGCGGCATCTCGGAACCGGTTTATTTAGAAAATGTGGCACGCTTTACCGAATGGTACCGGCAACAGCCCGGCGTCATTCATGTCAACACACTGACCGACATGTTCAAGCGACTGAACAAAAACATGCATGGCGACGATCTGGATTGGTATCGCCTGCCGACCAGCCGCGAACTCGCCGCACAATATCTGCTGCTTTACGAATTTTCGCTGCCCTTCGGGCTTGATTTAAACAACCAGATCAACATCGACCGTTCCGCAACGCGTTTCGTCGTCACAACGGAAAACATGGACACGGAAGCGCTGAAAAATCTTGCCGCCCGATCGGAAGTCTGGCTTCGGGAAAACACGCCAAACCACATGTGGGCGAAGGGAAGCGGCGGCTCGATTATGTTTGCACATATTTCCGAACGCAACATCCGCAGCATGCTAATCGGAACGTCCCTGGCTATTCTGCTGATCGGCCTGACCCTTGTGCTTGCCCTTCGCAGCATCAAAATCGGAATGTTGAGCATGATCCCGAATCTGGTGCCGATGCTTTTGGCCTTCGGCCTTTGGGGCGCGATCGTCGGACAGATCAACGTTTCGGCCGCCATTGTCGCGGCCATCTGCCTTGGCATCGTTGTCGACGACTCGGTTCACTTCCTTAGCAAATATTTGCGCGCCATGCGGGAAAGGAAGTTAAGCCACGAGGATGCCGTGCATTACGCATTTTCAACGGTTGGCAAGGCGATGATAACGACGTCCGTTATTCTTATCCTCGGATTTCTTGTGTTAAGCCTGTCGACGTTCCAGGTGAATGTGACCTTCGGGCTGCTTTCCGCAATCACAATCGCCCTCGCCCTGATGTCCGATTTTCTGTTCCTGCCACCCTTACTGATGTGGCTGGGAGAGAAGAAAAACCGCGGCGCTGCGAACCGGCCGTCTTAACCGGCTTTTCCAAGACGGCGAAGCACGTAATGAAGAATGCCGCCATTTCGGAAATATTCCGCCTCGTTCGTCGTGTCGATGCGGCAGAGCAGGGACAGGGTTTCACTTTCCCCATTTGCACGCGTGATCCGACATTCGACTTCCATGCGCGGCGTCACGCCGCCACTCAGGCCCAGCAGGTCAAAGGTTTCGCTGCCGTCGAGGCGAAGCGATTTTCGGTCAACGCCTTTCGGGAAACAAAGAGGCAGCACCCCCATGCCGACAAGGTTCGAGCGGTGAATACGCTCAAAGCTTTCCGTGATCACGGCCAGCACGCCAAGAAGGCGCGTGCCCTTTGCCGCCCAGTCGCGGGAAGACCCGGTGCCATATTCCTTGCCGCCGATGACAACCAGCGGCACGCCTTCGCTGCCATAGGCCATGGCCGCATCGTAAATCGACATCGCGTCGCCGTTCGGCATGTGGCGCGTCACCCCGCCTTCCGTTCCCGGTGCCAGTTCGTTGCGCAGGCGAATGTTTGCAAATGTGCCACGCATCATAATCTCGTGATTGCCGCGCCGCGCCCCATAGGAATTAAAATCGGCCCGGGCCACGCCTCGCTCCACCAGATAGGCCCCGGCGGGAGAGTCTGCCTTGATGGCCCCGGCGGGTGAAATGTGATCCGTCGTCACGCTGTCGCCAAGGATGGCAAGTGGCCGCGCGCCAAGAATGTCGCCGATGGCTGCCGGTGTGTCCGCAAGGCCTTCAAAATAGGGCGGGTGCTTGACATAGGTGCTGTCTGCTTCCCAATGATAGGTCTCGCCGGCAGGCGCTTGCACCGCACGCCATTCCTCTGGTCCCTCGAAAACGTTCCCATAACGCTTGCGGAAGATGTCTGGCCCCAGCACCGCTTCGACCGCTGCATGGGTTTCCGCATTCGTCGGCCAGATATCGCGCAGATAGACCGGCCCGTCCGTTCCCTCGCCAAGCGGCGTCGTCTTTAAATCCATGGCAACAGACCCCGCCAGCGCATAAGCCACAACCAGCGGCGGCGAGGCCAGGTAATTCGCCTTCACCAATGGGCTGATGCGACCTTCGAAATTGCGGTTTCCGGAAAGCACGCTGGTTGCAATCAAATCGCCCGTTTCGACCGCCGCAGCAATCGGCGGGGCCAACGGGCCGGAATTGCCGATGCATGTCGTACATCCATAGCCGACCAGATGAAATCCAAGTTGGTCAAGCGGGGCCTGCAGGCCCGCGGCCTCCAGATATTCCGTTACAACTTGCGAACCGGGAGCAAGCGACGCCTTCACCCATGGCTTGACCGAAAGACCCTTTTCAATAGCTTTCTTCGCCAGAAGCCCGGCGGCGACCATGACGGTCGGGTTCGACGTGTTTGTGCAACTGGTGATGGCGGCAATCACAACGTCGCCGTCCGACAGCGCATAATCCGTTCCCTCGACAGGGGCGCTCCGCTTTGCTGACGCGCCCGCGGACGCAAGCGTCTCGCCAAAGGATGCTGACACATCGGACAGCAAAAGCCTGTCCTG
>CAYTAE010000011.1:0-17407 GCA_964435655.1 uncultured Rhodospirillaceae bacterium | reverse complement strand
GCTGCGAAGCGGTGGAAACGCTTGACCACGACACCTGGCTTGCGGAGCTGACGATGATGGGACTCCGCCTTCGCGAGGGCCTTTCGCGCAGCGCTTTCCACCGCCGGGCCGGCCTTGAAATCGAGACGGCCTTCCCGTGTGACGGCCTTGCCTCTCTCATCGCCGGGGAATTTCTTGTCCTTGATGGGGCGGGCCTGCGCGCTACGCCGCGCGGACGATTGCGGTTGAACGCCGTTCTGGAAAAATTGTTAGGCGCGACTTAGCCGTCGGTGAATTTCACCGGTGCCGGGCTGACGACACGTGGGCCACGGTGGCCGACCTGCAACACGGCCAGGCCACGTTCGACCAGGCCGTCCGGATGAAACCGGAAAATGCCATCGACGCCGGCAAACCCACCACGCACGGTCAGCGAAAAATCATCGAGAGACGCACCCGTACCGACAAGCACGGCAGCCAGCGCGGTCGCATCGTAGGCCAGGCTGGCTAGGCGTGGCGGCACTTCCTGAAAACGATTTTCATAACGCCGAACGAAACGTTCCCATTCCTTGGGACCAGAGGTCGCATACCAGCCACCGACCAGGGTCGGTTCGGTTCCAACCGTCGCGTCGTCCCACTGGCCGGTTCCAAGGAAGCGCACTTTTTTTGGATCAACGTCGTAATAAGACAACAACGGGGCGATGCTTTTCAGGTGGTCGCCGCCGACCGGCAGTAGAACGGCATCAAATTCAACGTCGCCCAGGGTTTCCTGCCCTTCAAGCCCTTCCAGTTCCAGTTTGGAAATTTCATCACCCAAGGCTTCAAGTTCGGCGCGGTGTGTCTCCAGAGCCTGTTTGCGCAAATCGTAATCGGCAAGATCGCGAACAATTTCCGACAGTTTTTTGGTGTCCATCGCTACCGCTGGGTCATAAAACGCAACCCGCGTGACGGTGCCATCAATCTTTGCAGCGGCCATGCGCAATTCTTCAACCACCGCATAGCCATAGGCATTGCGGGGCGACAGGATGGCAAAACGCGCAAGGCCTTTGTTGTGCGCAAAGGTCACGACGCGTTCGACCTGGGTGCGCGGAAGAAAGCCCATGGTGTAAATGCCACGCCCGGCGACGCTTCGATCCGTCGAAAATGCGACAACCCGAACGTTGCGCGCGCGCGCCGCGTCGCTAATCGCGGACACCGATGTCGAAAGCAGCGGCCCGAGAATGAGCGCAACCTTGCTTTCAAAGGCTGCTTCCGCCGCTTTGATGGCGCCGTGGGGCGTGCCTTTCGTGTCGAAGGGCAGCAACGCAAAATTCGCCCCCGCCAAATCGAAAAGCGCCATCTGAGCCGTATTCAGCATGGCCTTTCCAAGGGTCGCATTTTGTCCCGAAAGCGGCAGCAGAATGGCGATACGCTGGCGTGCCTTTGCCGCCGGCGCCGCCTGAACCCGGCGCGGGGCACCCCTTAGGGGCGCCCCCTGGCTGAGCGAGGCGATGGCCGTCGTTGTCTCTCTTAGAGAGGCGTCCTCGCTGCGTGTCCGGTCATATTCACTGGGAATGGGAAGCGGGGCTTCCTGAACCGGCGTCGAAGGCGCGCTTTTCGGCGGCGGCGCATCGGGAAAACTTCGCCCCCCTTGCGCGCCGGGATAGCCATTCGATACCCTGCCGCATCCAGCGACAAGCACAAGCAAGGCAATCAAGCATGCCCCGATTAAAAGGCGGTTCCGGCAAAGGGGGTGAACGGCGGAAAAATCCACGGAAAGCCTCTGAAAAAAACGTCGAATGCTCCGCCAAGGCTAGCCTCCAGCCCGATGGAAGTAAACGGGGAGCCCTGCTTCTTGTCGCAACCCCCATCGGTAATTTAAGCGACATGACCCTCCGTGCCCTCGACGCCTTGCGCGAAGCCGACAGCATCGCATGCGAGGATTCCCGCGTGACGGGAAAATTGCTCCGAAAATATGGGATCGATACCAAGCGCGTCGTCTATCACGAACACAACGCCGCCAGGATGCGCCCACGCCTGCTGCGCGAGCTGACCGCCGGAAAAACCATCGCCCTGGTTTCCGATGCCGGAACGCCCCTGGTCTCGGACCCGGGGTACAAGCTTGTCCGCGATGTGATCGCCGCCGACATTCCACTGACGGTGCTTCCCGGGCCGTCCGCCGTTATCGCCGCCCTTGTCCTTTCCGGCCTGCCGCCCGATCGCTTTTTCTTTGGCGGCTTCCTGCCGGTGAAGACCGAAGCCCGGCGGGGCGAGATTGAGCGTGTCGCCGACCTTGCCGCGACACTTCTTTTCTTTGAATCCCCTCGACGCCTGGCCGCGACCTTGCGGCAGCTTGTCGACATCCTCGGCGAAAGAGACGCCGCCGTCATCCGCGAGGCAACCAAGCTTTATGAAGACGTACGCCGGGGGTCCCTCGAAGAACTGGCGGCGCTTTACACCCAGGCCGGGCCACCGAAAGGCGAAATCGTCCTTGCCATCGGCCCGCCGGCCGCAACGGCGAAAAGGCTGTCGGACGACGCTCTGCGCGACCGCCTCAAACTGGCCCTTGGTGAAGGAAGCCTCCGCGATGCAACCAATGCCGTCGCCCTGGAAACGGGCTGCGCGCGACGCAAAGTCTATGCCCTGGCCCTTGAGCTGGCCGGAAAGACGTAACGCACATGTCAAGCCCAACGCGTTCGCAACGCGGCCGCAAGGCCGAGCGCATTGGACGCCGCGCGGAAACGCTCTGCGCCTGGATTTTGCGATGCAAGGGCTATCGAATTCTGGCGCGACGTTACCGCACGCCCGTGGGTGAGATAGATATCATCGCGCGCCGGGGCCACACCCTTGTCTTCGTCGAGATCAAGGCGCGCGCAAATGTTGCCGCCGCCGCCGAAGCCCTGCGACCAAAGCAACAGGCCCGCCTGACGCGCGCTGCCGAGCATTTCCTGAGCCGCCTGCCGGATCTGGCACCCAACATGGCAACCGGCGCGGCAAATTTTGCCATTCGCTTCGATGCGATGTTGATCGGCCACATTCCCTGGCCGCATCATGTGAAGGATGCTTGGCGAACGGGCTTTTAGGGCGTTAGATGGACCGGCCTTCTTGTCATCACAAGATCAAAATTTTCCCGTTTTCATTGGCGGATTTTTTCATGCGACGATTTCTTATTTGTATCTTGCCTTTTCTTCTTCTGGGACAGTTTGGTCTTTCGGCCTGTTCGGTGGTGGGGCTTGCCACCGGTGCCGGCGCCGGAACAGCCATCGCCGCGTCCGAAGAACGCGGCATTGGCGGAACGGTTGAGGACGCAGCCCTGCGTACCAAAATAAACTACGCCCTTTTGAATAAAAATTTTCGGCTTTTCCGCCGCGTCAGCACCAGCGTCCATGAAGGCCGCGTTCTTCTGATGGGCCTCGTGCCCAACGAAGAAGCCATGGCCGACGCCGTGCGTCTTGCCTGGCAGGTGAAAGGAGCCCGCGAAGTCATCAACGAATTGCACGTCGCGCCGGATGAAGCCCTTCTGGATGATGTTCGCGACAAATGGATCAGCACCAAGCTTCGTACGCGCATCATGTTCGACAAGGAAGTCGAGGCCATTAATTATTCGATCAAAACGGTCGCTCGCGTCATCTATATCCTTGGCATCGCCCAAAACCGCGAAGAACTTGATCGCGTTATCCGAACCGCGCGCGACATCGAATATGTCGAAAAAATCATCCCCCATGTCACCCTGAAAGACGATCCGCAGCCAAAGGCCCCTTAAAAACCGGCCTTTGGCGCAACTGGCGCTGACGGCCATTCTTTTCTATCCTTTCGTCTTCTTTTGCCGACACAGGACACCGCCGTCATGAGCCTTGCCGTCGCCATCCAGATGGATCCTATGGAGGGGATCGACATCGAAGCCGACAGCACCTTTGCGTTGGCGGTCGAAGCCGAACGCCGTGGCCATGCTCTTTTTCACTACCTTCCCCAGGACCTGACATTCCGTCATGGCCGAGTCGTCGCGCGCGCGCACCCGATGCAGGTCCGTTATGAGAAAGGGAACCACTTCACCTTCGGCGAAGCCCATTCCATCGATCTTGCCCCAATAGATGTCGTGCTGATGCGCCAAGACCCACCTTTCGACATGGCTTACATCACGGCGACACATTTGCTTGAACATCTTGCGGAAACGACACTTGTCATCAACGACCCGACCGAGGTTCGCAACGCGCCGGAAAAATTATTCGTGACGCATTTTACGGAACTGATGCCGCCCACGTTGATTACATCCGACCGGGAAGAAATTTTTGATTTCCGCAAAGAACACAAAGATATCATTCTAAAACCGCTTTTCGGAAATGGCGGACGCGGCGTTTTCCACGTCTCGCCGGAAAACGAAAATCTGAACGCGCTGCTTGAATTGTTCACCGAGCTTTATCGCGAACCGGTCATCGTTCAACGCTACCTGCCTGGGGTTCGCGATGGCGACAAGCGGATCATCCTTGTCGAAGGCGTGCCGGTCGGCGCGGTCAATCGTGTGCCGGCCACCGGCGAGGCGCGATCGAATTTGCATGTCGGCGGTGTCGCAAAAAAAGCGACGTTAACGGCGCGTGACCATCTAATTTGCGAAGCCATCGGCGAAACGCTGCGCGATCGTGGCCTTCTTTTCGTCGGCATCGATGTCATCGGCGATTGCATGACCGAAATCAATGTGACCTCACCAACCGGCATTTGCGAGATCAACCGCTTTGACGACGCCACCATCGAGAAACAAATCTGGGACGCGATTGAAATTCGCCACGCCGCTCTGAACCGGCGCGGGTAGGCAGAATGAACCGGACAGGCGGGAAACCATACAGCAAGGAACAGGGGCGGCGATGATTGCCCGGGTAGCAAGCGTCGCCTTCTTTGGCATTGACGTAAAAGATGTGGACGTTCAAGTCCGGGTCGCCAGCGGCCTACCCGCCTTTACAATCGTCGGACTTGCCGACAAGGCGGTGGCCGAATCCCGCGAGCGCGTGCGCGGCGCCCTCGAATCGATGGGGCTTTCTCTGCCGCCAAAGCGCATCACTGTGAATTTGGCACCGGCCGATCTGCTGAAAGAAGGCAGCCATTTCGACCTTCCCATCGCCCTTGCCCTTCTTGCCGCCATGGACATTTTGCCCAGGGAAGAGGTCGCCAGTTTTCTGGCGGTCGGCGAGCTTTCCCTGGATGGCGGGTTAAGCCCCGTCGCCGGCGTGTTGCCCGCCGCCATCGCCGCAGCGGTTCGCAATTGCGGCTTTATCTGTCCCGCCGCCTGTGGGCCGGAGGCAGCCTGGGCGAAAGGCGTCGACGTGCTGGCACCGAAAAACCTGCTCGCCCTGGTCAACCATTTCAAGGGCAGTCAGGTGTTGACCCCGCCCCGGGCGGAATTGGCCGAAAACGACGAGCGCTATCCGGATCTGGCCGATATCAAAGGCCAGGAAACCGCCCGGCGGGCGCTGGAAATTGCCGCCGCGGGCGGCCATAATTTGTTGATGATCGGCCCGCCAGGTTCTGGGAAATCTCTGCTGGCCCAACGTCTTGCCGGTATTCTTCCGCCCTTGAATGCGCGCGAGGCGCTGGCCGTCAGCATGGTTCAGAGCGTGGCCGGCGCGTTGAAGGGAAAGCGGCTTTCGCGCCAACGGCCTTTTCGTAGCCCCCATCATTCCGCCTCCCTGCCGGCCCTTGTCGGCGGTGGCGGTAAGGCGCGCCCGGGAGAAATTTCCCTCGCCCATCACGGCGTCCTTTTTCTCGATGAATTCCCGGAATTTTCTAGGCAAGCCCTCGAAGCCCTGCGCCAGCCCCTCGAAGCCGGCGAGGTGACGATCGCACGCGCCAATGCGCATGTGACCTATCCGGCCCGGGTCCAGCTTATCGCCGCAATGAACCCGTGCCGTTGCGGTTATTTCGGCGATCCTGGTCAGGATTGCGGGCGGGCGCCAAAATGTGCGGCCGATTATCAAACAAAAATTTCCGGGCCGCTGTTCGACCGCATCGACCTTCATGTCGAGGTGCCCGCCGTTTCACCCGACGACCTTGGCCGACCGGCAGCGGCCGAACCATCGGCCACCGTGCGCGAACGCGTGCTGGCCGCGCGCCACGTTGCCGCAGCGCGTTATGGAAACCACGCCAAGGCCGAGGGCATTTGCCTGAACGCCGAAGCCGACGGCACGCTTTTGGAAGAAATCGCAGGCCCCAACCAGGAAGGCCAGGTGTTGCTGAAAGAGGCGGCAGAAAAAATGCGGCTCACAGCACGCGGCTATCACCGGGTGTTGCGCGTGGCACGCACGCTGGCCGATCTTGAAAGCAGCGACGGCGTCCTTCGCCACCACATCGCAGAAGCCTTAAGTTATCGGCGCATCGTGCCCGGAAGAAACCCGCTTTAGTCTTTCGGCAAACGGATCATGGGGCCCAGTTTCCGCCCCGCAAAAAGATGCACATGAAAATGCGGCACCTCCTGATGCGCGTCCACGCCATGATTGGCAAGGATGCGGTAGCCGGAATTTTCAATTTTCAGATCGCGCGCCACCTGGCCGACGGCGCGAAAGAAGCCGGTGATTTCGACGTCCGTGGCGGCCTCTGAAAAATCCGCCATCGACACATAAGCCCCCTTTGGGATGACCAACACATGGGTCGGCGCCTGGGGATTGACGTCGCGAAAGGCGAGCACAAATTCATCTTCGTAAATTTTATCGCAGGGAATTTCTTCGCGAAGGATTTTTGCAAACACGTTGTTCGGATCATATGCCATCGCGCCAGCCCTCCCGACCGGTTATTTTTTTCTGGCGGCCTTCTCGTCAATTCCGGAAACGCCTTCGCGACGGCGAAGCTCGGCAAACACGTCTTCCGGTTTGATGCCCTTCGCCGCTAACAGCACCAGGAGATGATAAAGAAGATCGGCGCTTTCACCGACCAGCTCGGCATCGCTGCCCTTGACGGCGGCGATTACCGTTTCAAGCGCCTCTTCGCCAAGCTTTTCGGCAATTTTGTCGACCCCGCCCGCGAACAGCTTCGCCGTGTAAGAGCGCGAAGCATCTCCGCCTTTGCGGCTTTCGATCACCGCAAAAAGCTCGGTGAGCATCTTTTCGTTATCGGGTGCCGCCATTGAAAATTCCCCCCGGCTTGGGCGCGCAAGATCTGCGTTTCCTACCAGATTTCTTCATCTTTGTCATGACGACCGCACCGAAATTCCGGCCGCAGACATATGGGCCTTGGCCGCCCCAATCGAATGTTCGCCAAAATGAAAAATCGATGCCGCCAAAACGGCGGCCGCATGGCCATCGCGAACGCCCTCGACCAAATGGTCAAGATTGCCAACGCCGCCGGATGCAATGACGGGAATCGAAACCGCGTCCGCCACGGCGCGGGTCAGATCGATGTCAAACCCCTGGCGTGTGCCGTCACGATCCATCGACGTCAGCAAAATTTCCCCCGCGCCAAGCTCCGCCATCCGGCGCGCCCATCCGACCGCCTCGATGCCGGTGGCGTTGCGCCCACCATGGGTAAAAATTTCATAATTCCCGGACGGGGCCCGTTTTGCGTCCATGGCAACAACGATGCATTGCGTGCCAAAACGCAACGCCGCGTCGGCGACAAATTCCGGCCGGGAAATGGCCGCGGTGTTGATGGATACCTTGTCGGCCCCGGCCAGCAACAGGCGGCGAACGTCTTCCGTTTCTCGCACGCCACCGCCGACGGTAAGGGGAATGAAGCAACGCGCCGCCGTACCGGCCACGACGTCGTAAATCGTTTCGCGGTTTTCATGGGACGCGGTGATGTCGAGAAAGCAAAGTTCGTCCGCCTGTTCACGGTCGTAAAGTGCCGCCTGTTCAACCGGGTCGCCCGCATCAATTAAATCGACAAAATTCACGCCCTTGACGACGCGGCCATCCTTCACATCCAGGCAGGGAATGACGCGCGCCTTAAGCATGGGATGCGCCCCCTGCAATTTTAAGAGCCGCCTTGGGTTCGATCCGTCCATCGTAAAGGGCGCGGCCAAGAATGACGCCTTCGATGCCGCAGGCTGTCTTTTCCTTCAGAGCCGTTATGTCCGCCAGAGACGCGGCACCACCGGACGCAATCACGGGAATGGAAAGCGCTTTGGCAAGGGTGGCCGTCGCATCAATGTTGACGCCGCGCATCATGCCATCGCGTGCAATGTCTGTATAAATAATGGCTGCGACATGGGCGTCTTCGTAGCGGCGCGCAAGATCCAGCGCCGTCACATCGGTGGCTTCCACCCATCCACGAACGGCGACACGGCCGTCGCGCGCATCGATGCCGACGGCGATCTGTCCGGGGAAACGGCGCGCCGCCTCGCGGACAAGTTCCGGCTCCTCAAGGGCGACGGTGCCAAGGATGACGCGCGCGACGCCGCCTTCAAGCCAGGCGGTGATCGCCGCAAGGTCGCGAATGCCGCCACCCAATTGCACCGGCAAATCAACAGCGTCCAAAATGCTGCGCACGGCCTCGCCATTGATCGCCTTGCCCGCAATCGCGCCGTCAAGATCGACAAGGTGAAGCCTGGAAAAACCAGACGCCTTGAAATTTTTCGCCTGAGCCGCCGGGCTGGCATTGAAACGCACGGCCTTCGTCATGTCGCCCTGCAACAGACGCACGCATTCCCCGCCCTTTAGATCGATGGCTGGATAAAGAAACATCGCTTAAGGCCGCCAACGCATAAAATTGGCAAGCAGCGCCGCGCCCACCCGCTGGCTTTTTTCCGGGTGAAACTGGGTGCCAATCAGATTGGCCCGACCGACGGCGGCGGTGATCTGGCCGCCATGATCGACGCTGGCCAGCAAGTCGTTGCCATGGGCGGGCGCCAAGGCATAGCTGTGCACGAAATAGGCGTGGGCCCCGTTTGCAATGCCCTCAAAAACCGGGTGGTCGGGGGCTTCCAGCTGCAAGTCGTTCCAACCCATATGCGGCACTTTCAAAGTTGGGTCCTTCGGCGCGATGGGAGCAACGACGCCTTCGATCCAGCCAAAGCCCGCATGGGTCCCATGTTCCAGGCTTGTGTCCGCCATCAATTGCATGCCGACGCAAATGCCAAGAAAGGGCCGGCCCTTTTCGATGGCGGCCTCGCGCAACGCCGCCTCCATGCCGTCAAGGGCGGCAATCCCGGCGCGGCAATCGGCAAAGGCGCCGACACCCGGAAGCACGACATGGCTGGCGCGCGCAACGTCCGCCGCCGACGCCGTTACCTCGATGGCCATGTTCAGGCTCGCTTCGCGGGCAGCTTTGGTCAGCGCATTGGCCACCGAACGCAGATTGCCGGAACCATAATCAACAACCGCAACCTTCATTGGACGCGATCGTAATAGCGGCGCGTCGCTTCTTCCAGATCAGCCCCGCTTGCAACCCCGACAAACACAAAGCCGCGACGTTTCAGCCAGGCGCGGCGCCAATCATTCGCAAAACAACCGACGGTAAAAAAATAACCAAGTAAAATTACGGCGCGCGCATAAGCGTCGATGCCAAGCATCGCAAGCCCGCCATCGAACAACAGCAACCCGGCAAGCAACGCCAGACCAACCCACCACATGCGCTGCCAGAAGGCCCAAAAGCCGGTGAAGAAAAAGGCCGGCCAGACGAATGCCTCCTTTACGAAGACATGACGTTCTTCACCGCTGGCCTCAATCGGCACAAATTGATGGACCGTATAGACCGCCATCATCAACTCCGGATTCTTGCGTCCTTAAAATTTAAAGCGTGCCGCCAAGAACGCCTTTCGTGGATGGAACCGCATCCGACTTTCTGGAGTCGATTGCAATCGCCACGCGAAGCGCGCGCGCCACGCCCTTAAAACACGATTCGATAATGTGATGCGTGTTTTCTCCATACAAATTTTCAATGTGAAGCGTGATGCCAGCCGCCTGGGCAAACGCCTGAAACCATTCTTTAAAAAGCTCGGCATCCATTTCGCCCACTTTCGGACGCTCCAGGCAAACGTTCCAGATCAGATAGGGACGCATGGAAACGTCCAACGCCACCCGGGTCAGCGTTTCGTCCATGGGAATGGTTGCCTCACCGAAACGGACAATGCCACGGCGCTCGCCAAGTGCGGTGGCAAAGGCCTCGCCGATGGCGATGCCGGTGTCTTCTGTCGTGTGGTGCCCGTCGATGTGCAGATCGCCCTCGGCCTTGCAGGTAAGGTCCATCAGGCTGTGGCGTGAAAGCTGTTCCAGCATGTGATCCAGAAAACCGATGCCGGTGGCCACGTCATAGCGCCCCTCGCCATCCAGATTGATTTCGACCGCAATCCGGGTTTCCTTCGTTTTCCGCTCGACCGTTGCGCGGCGCATGGCCCGCATCCTCTTTTCTGATCCAGAAAGTGCCGTTTTACCAAGAACCGGGGCAAACTGCCAGCGTTCCGCCACACCGGCCCGGCGATCACAGCCCTTGACCTTGCTTTGCGATTGCCCACATCTTTGGGCACTTCTTACGGCCCACCCCGCATCCTTGGGAAACACGGCAGCCATGACGAATGGAAACGCACAAATCTGGCACGGCACAACGATCCTTTGCGTACGGCAAGGCACCAAGACCGTTATCGCCGGCGACGGCCAGGTCAGCCTCGGCGACACGGTTATCAAGACAAGCGCCAAAAAAGTACGCCGCCTTGGCGATGGTTCCGTCATTGCCGGGTTCGCCGGCGCGACGGCGGACGCGCTGACCCTTTTCGAGCGTCTGGAAACACGCCTCGAACAGCATCCCGGCCAATTGACCCGGGCCGCCGTTGAAATGGCAAAGGATTGGCGGACGGACCGCTATTTACGCCGCCTCGAAGCGATGATGGCCGTCGCCGACAAATCCGTCGCCCTGGTTCTGACCGGCACCGGCGATGTCCTGGAACCGGAAGACGGCCTAATCGGCATCGGATCTGGCGGCAATTACGCCCTGGCAGCCGCGCGCGCGCTTTTGCAGGCGACGGACCTGGATGCCGAAACCGTTGTGAAAAAGGCGATGGAGGTCGCCGCCGGAATCTGCGTTTACACAAACACCTCTCTTACGATCGAGACCGTTTAGCAAATGGATATTGCGCCTACTTTCTTCTCGCCTCGCGAGATTGTTTCCGAACTTGACCGTCACATCATTGGCCAGCACGAGGCCAAACGCGCGGTCGCCATCGCCCTTCGCAATCGCTGGCGTCGTCAGCAACTGCCCGAAGCGCTGCGCGAAGAAGTGTTGCCGAAAAACATTCTCATGATCGGCCCGACCGGCTGTGGCAAGACGGAGATCGCCCGCCGCCTGGCGCGGCTGGCTCAGGCCCCTTTCCTGAAAATCGAAGCGACGAAATTTACGGAAGTCGGCTATGTCGGGCGTGACGTTGAACAGATTGTCCGCGACCTGCTGGAAATCGCCATCGCCATGACTCGCGAAAAGATGCGCCGCAACGTCACGTCCAAAGCGGAGGCCCAAGCGGAAACACGCCTGCTGGACACCCTGGTTGGCGACAACGCCGCACCCGAAACACGCGAAAAGTTCCGCAAGATGCTGCGTGCAGGCGAATTGGACGCACGCGAAATCGAAATTGAACTGGTGGATCACGGTGGGTCTGCGATGCCAACCATTGAAGTGCCTGGCATGCCCGGCGCACAAATGGGCATGCTGAATTTAGGTGAGATTTTTGGAAAGTCTCTCGGGTCCGCACATAAATCACGGCGTCTGCCGATTGCCGACGCCATGGAATCCCTGATCGATGAGGAAAGCGACGCGCTGCTGGATCAGGACCGCGTCATCCGCGACGCCATTGCCGAAACCGAACAAAACGGCATCGTTTTCCTGGACGAAATTGACAAGATCGCCGCGCATTCCGATGCGCGCGGCGGTGCGGAAGTCAGCCGGGAAGGTGTGCAACGCGACCTGTTGCCCCTGATCGAGGGAACGACCGTCGCCACAAAACATGGGCCGGTGCAGACGAACCATATTCTTTTTATCGCATCGGGCGCGTTTCACCTTTCCAAGCCATCTGATCTGTTGCCGGAGCTACAGGGACGCCTGCCCATCCGCGTCGAGTTAAAAGCGCTGACGAAAGAAGATTTTATCCGCATCCTTACCGAGCCGGAGGCAAACCTCGTCATGCAATACCGCGCGCTTCTGGCAACGGAGGATGTAACCCTCGACTTTACCGAGGACGCCATTGCCGAGCTGGCGGACATTGCAACGGAAGTAAACCGGAACGTCGAGAACATCGGCGCCCGTCGCCTGCACACCATTTTGGAACGCCTGCTGGAAGAGATCAGCTTTACCGCCACCGACCGCAGCGGTGAAAAAATTCAGATCGACGCCGAACATGTTCGCGAACGGGTCAGCAGCCTGGTAAAGGACGCCGACCTTTCAAAATTTATTCTTTAAAACGCGTGACGTTTAAAACGCACAGCCTTACGTTTTTTCATCCTGAAGAATGCGCAGCAGACGATCTACAACCGGGCCGGAAAGATGTGCAATCCGCCGCGCCAGCAAATTGGCAAGCGCCGTTGCCTTTGGGCTAAGCCCGGCGGTAGCCACCGTCACGCGCGGGTTCGACAAGCGAACCAGGCTTTCCAACTCTTCCTGAGCCTCCCAACCAAGCTCAAAATAAGCACCGATCTGTAAAATCAGCATCCGGCTTGGCCGGCCACGCCGGCCATGTTCAAGGGACGAAAGATAGGCGGCGGAAATTTGCAGATCTTCCGCCATGCATTTCTGGGTCACGCCGCGTGCCGCGCGCAGGGCGCGTATCTTGGTACCAAAGGGCGTCATTGGCTTTGCTTCCACTTGCGCAGGAGCACGTAAAGCGCGCCGGAGCCACCATGGCGCCCGCGCGCCGGGGCCGTTTCAAGCACAAGGTTCGAAAGCGGCGGCAACCCAAGCCACTTTGGAACATTTTTGCGCAACACGCCGCCGCCTGCCTTGCCAGTGCCCTTGCCGGTAATGACAAGAACCGTCCGCTTGCCCGTCTTTTGGGCCCGCAAAAGATAGCTGTTCAGCAGGCTGTGGGCTTCCGCCTGGGTCAGGCCGTGCAAATCAAGGGTCGCAGCGATGGCCATTTGGCCGCGACGAAGCCGTTCGGCGCTGCGCCGGTCCAGACCACCCCCTGTCCCCGCCGGCGATGCTTTCACGACCACGGGTGGCGCGGCCACGGATGGCGCGGCCACAAGTGACGACGATGGCGCCGCCACGGGCGGGGCCTTACGAGAGATTTTTACCGACCGTGGAGTGCGACGTTTCTTTCCCACAAGTGGTTGCGTCGCAGCTTTTACATAGCGCCACAGCGCGTCTTCTTTGTCGTCGCCGTTTTTGCCACCGCTGTCACCGCCGGTGTTGCCGCTGTCTCGCCCCAAGGCCGTCACCCTTCCGCCAAATAAATCCTAAGCTCTCTTGGGCCGTGCGCGCCAAGTTGCATCTGTTGTTCGATGTCCGCTGTCCGCGAGGGGCCGGTTACGAAGGTAACGGCCGCAGGCAGGGCGGGGTGTCCTGCGCGCAAATCCGCCAAGGCGTCTTCCATCGTACCAAAAATGCGGCTTTCCAGAAGCAGAACGCAATGCAAATCGCAAAGAAGCTGCACCGTCATCGGACTTTCCGGCGCGGACAAAAAAAGAAGGCTTCCGGTTTCCGCAACGCCGGCGACGGCCAGGGCGACGCTTGCCTGCGTCGCACCGTGGCCACGTCCGTGATGAAGCGAGAGCCCGGCCCCCGCCCAGGGAAGGGCCAGCATTTGGGGTTCACACGTCGCCAGAATATCCCGGCCAAAGCCGCGTTCGTCCAGAACGCCGCCAAGAATTTCCGGCAGAGCCTCGGCCTTGGCAAGGCCCGTAACGCTGGCTTTGGCCATTTCCGCCATGCGGATAAAAAGATCGCGGCGCGCGGCGACGCCAACGCGGCTACGCGCAGGAATAGGATGGGCCGGAGGAGCGGCAATGCGCCCGGCGACTTCCCGCCGCTTTGCCTTCATCCTTGCCGGCGATGCATTGTCATGGCCAAGACGCTCACGCAGACGTTCGAGAATAAATGCGCGCGCATCCATTATGCTTTTTCCTTTTTGCGCGCGCGCCATAACGCCTGAAAGGTCGCGCCTTCAGGGGCTGGAAAATGATTGCCCCAGCCACCGGCCCGGGGGCCGAATGGCAGCCAGCCGCGACGCCGGCCAAAGGGCGCCGTCATGGGCAGAAAAAAACCGGCAAGCCCATGATAGAGCCTTGGCCGCCGGGCCAAAAACAGCCAGGCCCCAAGAAGGGCGCGCGGCATTCCCCAACCCGGTTTTCTTTTCCAAAGCCGTTCGCGCAGGCGTCGCAACAGGCTGACCAGGGGAATGCCCATTGGGCAGACCGTTTCGCACCGCCCGCAAAAGGTCGAGGCCTCTGGAAGCGGCGCAGCGCGATCAAGCCCTTCCAGCAGCGGCGTCAACACGGCCCCCATCGGCCCCGTATAGACAGACCCATAGGCATGACCCCCTGTTGCCCCATAGACCGGGCAATGGTTCAGACAAGCGCCGCAGCGAATGCAACGAAGAATTTCGGCAAACTCGCCCTTTAAGAGTTCGCTGCGCCCATTGTCGAGCAGAAGCACATGAAAAGCCGCCGGCCCGTCCACCTCGTCTGCCGCCCTAGGCCCGGTCAGAAAGCTTGTATACGTCGCCGCTTCCTGTCCGGTCGCGGCCCGGCAAAGCAGGCGCAAAATGACAGCGGCGTCCGTAAGGGTGGGGACCATTTTTTCGATGCTGGCAAGAACAATGTGGGTGCCTGGCAGGGCGCGCGAAAGATCAATGTTGCCTTCGTTCGAGATCAACACGACGCTTCCCGTTTCAGCAACCAAAAGATTGGCGCCGCTGATGCCAACATCCGCCGAAAGAAAGCGTTCGCGCATAATTTTGCGTGCTTCATCAACAAGGTTGCGCGCCACGTCCAGATCGCGTTGTTCGGAAAAATCGCGGTGATGTTTGCGAAACGTGTCGGCCACCTGTTCACGCCGCAGATGAACGGCCGGTGCGATGATGTGGCTTGGCGGTTCGTTTCGCAGTTGAATGATGTATTCCCCAAGGTCCGTTTCGCAGGTCTCGATGCCGTTCGCTTCAAGATGCGCGTTGAGGGCGATTTCTTCGGTGATCATCGACTTTGCCTTCACCACACGGCGCGCGTTCGCGTCCCGGCAGATCTCCAGAACCTTTGCGCGCGCCTCGGCAGCGTCCCGGCACCAATGCACCTTGCCGCCGCGTGCGATCACCTCGTCTTCAAAGCGTTCGAGGTAAAGGTCAAGACGGTCAAGGGTGTGATCCTTGATGGCGATGGCATGGCTTTGCAAATCCTCAAATTCCGGCAAATTCGCCACAGCATGCGCGCGTTTTGCCTGAAAGCCGCGCTTCAGATTGCCAAGGGCCGTCTGCAAATCCGCGTCCTGAAGGGCGCGGGTCGCGCGCGCACGAAAGTCGTTCGATGTAATTTCCATCTTTTCTAGTCTTGCGCTTGTTTAAAGGCTGTTGGTTCGCCGGACGCCGGTTCGCCGATGGCCGGGCCGTCATCAAGGCCGGCCAGAATTTCTGCCACATGGCGAACGCGCAAACCCGACCCCTGGTCCTGAAGCCTCCCTGCCAGATGCAGCAGACAGCCCA
Source organism: uncultured Rhodospirillaceae bacterium (assembly GCA_964435655.1). Lineage (GTDB taxonomy): Bacteria > Pseudomonadota > Alphaproteobacteria. Next base: position 1,857 of record CAYTAE010000011.1, on the reverse strand, counting down.
GGTCACCGCCGGTCAGCTCCGTTGCGCCTTCTTTTTCTGCGGCCCGGCATTTGTCGGTAGCAAGGCGCTCGGAAATTTCTGGAAATTTGGCGCAGAACGCCCCGCCAAAACCACAACAGATTTCGTCCTCAGCAAGGGTTGCCACATCAAGGTCCGGTATTTTTTCAAGCAACCGCCGAGGCGCTTCGCGAATGCCAAGTTCGCGCAGGCCCGCACAGGCGTCGTGATAGGCGATCCGACGCGGAGCTTTCCCCGGCGTCCCTTCGGGCAAATGCGCGATGTCGAGAATGTCCGCAAGAAACGCCGTCAGTTCATAAACCTTGCTGCTGAATTTTTTGGCCGGCCCTGCCATGTCCGGATCACCAGCCAAAAGTTCCGGATAATGGCGACGCAGAACGGCGGCGCAGGAGCCCGAGGGAACGACAATGTAAGCCACATCAGCATCGGCAAATGCCAACACCGTCTGTCGCGCAAGCGCCACGGCACCGTCGCGCGCACCAGCGTTGTAAGCCGGTTGCCCGCAACAGGTCTGGCCGCGCGGCACCACCACGTCGCAACCGGCCGCTTCAAGCAGAGAGACGGCAGCCAACCCCACCCTAGGGCGCACAAGATCAACCAGACAGGTGGCAAAAAATCCAACACGCATGCTTAGTCTGCCTCCGCTTCTTTCTCTCCCGGGGCCTCGTCAGCCTTGGGAAGCAAAAGATAATATGTTCCGGAAACTTTCATACTGCCTGCCTGGCGTTCGGCCTCGGCCCCAAAGCCCCAAAAAAGATCGCCGCGCACCGGCCCCTTGATTGCCCCGCCGGTATCCTGCGCAACGACGAGGCGGCGAAGCGGTTTTTCCGGATCAAGGGGTTCGACACTGTCCAGCCAAAGTGGCGCACCAAGAGGCAGAAACGCCCGATCCACCGCCAGGCTTCGGCCCGGCGTCAACGCCACGCCCAGACTTCCAATTGGGCCTTCTCTTTTTAGGACACGAAAGAAAACAAAGGACGGATTGTGCGCCAGCAAATCCGGAGTTTTCTCTGGATGGGCCGCAAGCCAGGCGCGCAGTGCCGGCATCGAAACGCCTTCTTTGGAAATTTCCCCGCGCGCGATCAACTCACGCCCGATGGAGCGATATTGGTGCCCATTTTTTCCCGCATAGCCTAGGCGAAGCACGCTGCCGTCCCGCATCCGCACCCGGCCAGAACCTTGAATGTGCAAGAAAAAGACATCCACCGGGTCGTCGGCCCAGAGAAGTTCCAGCCCTTTTCCCGCAAGGGCGCCGGCGGCAATTTCGGCGCGCGTTGCATAGGGAAACAGCGCCCCGCCCTGCACGCGCCCGGCCAGGGTTTCGCCGCGACGCTCTTCACGAAAGCGTCCGACATCAACCATGACGAGATCTGCCGGACGGCCATAAACGGGAAACCGATATTGCGCGTCCCGTTTCCAGGCACCCCGAAGTTCCGCTTCGTAATAGCCGGTGAAAAGGCCTTCCGCCTTGCCATGGTCCAGCACCCGGTGCGGCGTAAAGGCGCGTTCGAAAAAAAGACGTGCTGCCTTCGCGTCCCCTTCCGGAACGGTGGCCGCCTCTGCACAAACCTTGCCCCATTTTTTTTCACCCTGGGGCAAAACAATCAGGCGCACGCAGCCCTTGCGAAAGGCCAGCAGGCCGCCTTCCGGCCGCCCATCCTGCCATCCCGGAAGCACGCCGAAATCAACCGGCTGCAGCCGGAAATTCGGTGGCGGCGGCGGCGCGTCGCAAGCAACTAGCAGAAGAAACGTGAGGAAAAAAAGCGGGCGAAAGGCCGGCATGCCCTCATGCCGACCCGTGGGTCGCCGTCAACACCCAGTTCGGATTGTCGGAGCGCA
>CAYTAE010000010.1:0-17642 GCA_964435655.1 uncultured Rhodospirillaceae bacterium | reverse complement strand
GATGTTTACATTCGAAGACCTTGGTAAACTTGATGCCACCGGCATTCAGACGCTTTTACGTGGCGTAGAAAAAGATCAACTGGCGCTGGCCTTAAAAGGAGCGTCGGAATTAATTCGCGACCTCTTTTTTCAGAACATGTCTGAACGCGCTGGAAAAATTTTAAAAGAAGATATGGAGGCGATGGGTCCGGTTCGGCTTCGTGAGGTTGACGAGGCACAATCCTACATGGTCAACACAGCCAAGGATGCTGCAGCTCGGGGCGAAATTGTCATTGCGGACGCCGGCGGCGAGGACGAGCTCGTCTATTAGGAAGATGGCGGAAATGCAACAGGCAAAGAAATTCCTTTTCAAAAGCAATTTCGATGATGCGCCATCGAATAATGGCCGCGTTAAAGCCGCACAAATATTTACGGAAGAAGACCTTGCGACGGCGCGCAAGCAGGGATTTAAGGAAGGAACGGCCGCCGGACGGCAAGAAAGTGAAGCAACAACGGAAAGCATTACCGCCATTGCCCTTCAGACAATTGGCAAAAGCATCCTTGATTTGAGCGTAGCTCAATCTCAGACTCGTAAATCAAACGCCAGAGACGCGACCGAGCTTGCCAAGAGCATTACGCGAAAAGTTCTTCCAGAAATTTCCAGACATGGCGCACTTACGGAAATTGAAGCGATGGTCTGCAAATGCCTTACGGACCATTTTGATGAACCACGCATTGTGATCCGTGTGCATGACAGCCTTCTCGATGGCCTGCGCACATGCCTCGACACAACGGCAGCCAATGCCGGCTTCGCCGGTAAATTTGTTTTGCTGGCGGAAGATGGACTCCAGGTCACGGACTGCCGGGTTGAGTGGGCCGATGGCGGCGCCGAGCGTGATGAAGCGCATCTCTGGCAGGAAATTGAAGAGGCCACTCAGCGTTTTATCTCCCAACTAGGGGAAGACCCTTCTTCCAATGCCATCGAAACCACCCCCCAGCCGGAAACGCCCACCCTGACAAAGAATAAAGACGTGAGCGACACCCAGGAAAATGGGGCCCAAAAAGAAATTCCGGACAGCAAAATCCCAGGAGAGACCCATGAGCGATGAAGAAAATCTAAATCTGGAAGAGTTACAGGAACAATCGCCTCCCCCTGAAAAGGAGGCGGCGCAAGACCCAGACACCACGTCACCCCCCGGAACGGAAGTGCCGGCGGAGGAAGCGGACCCAGGCACGATCATCTCCGGACTCGAGGCGGTTTACGACATCCCCGTGCGCCTCTCCGCTGTCCTGGGCCGTTCAACCATGCAGGTGAGCCAGCTATTAAAACTTGGACGCGGCGCCGTTGTTGAACTTGACCGAAAGGTCGGTGAAGCCATCGACATCTACGTCAATGACCGTCTCGTAGCACGCGGCGAAGTTGTTGTCCTTGATGAGCGACTTGGCATCACGATGACAGAAATCATCAAGTCTGATCGCCACTAATCCGAGAAAAACAACCTCTCACCAAGGAAGAACCGGCGCATTATGGACATTGCTACAATTGGAGGTCTTGTAGGGGCTTTCGCACTTATTATCACCGCCATGGTTATCGGCGGATCCCCCCTTGCCTTCGTCGATCCCGCTTCAATTTTGATCGTTCTCGGTGGAACCTTCGCCGTAACCATGAGCTGTTTTGCGCTGCCAGAAATGCTGGGTGCCGGCAAGATCATCATGAAATCGATCTTTAGCTCAAAACAAGACCCCATTGAAGCGGCAACCCGTATCCTTGAACTCGCAGATGCCGCCCGCAAAGAGGGGCTACTTAACATGCAATCGACGGTAGACGAGCTTGAAGAAGAACCGTTCTTGCACAAAGGCCTTCTGATGGTTCTCGACGGCACGCCCGGCGAAGAGGTCGAAAAGGTCCTGCGCCAGGACATTCAAGCAACCGCCGCCAGGCACATGAAGGGTGCAAGCATCTTACGCAAGGCGGCAGAAGTCTCGCCCGCCATGGGGCTTATCGGAACGCTGGTCGGACTGGTGCAAATGTTAGGAAACCTTGACGACCCTTCAACGATTGGCCCCAGCATGGCAATCGCGCTTTTAACAACGTTTTATGGCGCCGTGTTGGCGAATGTCGTTTTTTCCCCTCTTGCATCCAAGCTGGAGCGTAATTCTTCGGAAGAATTAATGACCCGAAGCATCTATCTGCTTGGAACGGGGTCAATCAGTCGTCAGGAAAATCCACGCCGGCTGGAAACACAGATCAACACGATTTTGCCACCGGCAAGACGCGTCCAGTTCTTCGACTAGGCCTTAGGGAGACCCCTGCATGAAACTTCTTATCATCGGCTCATTGGACGGTCAGATCGGCGCTGCAAGCAAAATCGCCCTGGATCGCGGTGCCAAGGTCGATCATGCCAGTACAATCGACGACGCCATGGACGCGCTCCGCACCGGGCGAGGTGCGGAATTAATCATGGTGGATGTCAAACTGGACATCGCCTCCCTAATCCAGCGCCTTCGAGACGAACATATCAGCGTCCCTGTTGTTGCCTGCGGCGTCGACTCGGATACGGAAGTTGCCGTCCGCGCCATCCGGGCGGGCGCGAAGGAATTTGTCCCTCTGCCCCCAAATGCCGATTTGATCGCCGCCGTTCTCGAGGCCGTCACCGAAGAAAACAACGCGCTTATCTACTGCGACCCAGCGATGCAGGAAACGCTGCGTCTAGCCGAGCAGATCGCACCTAGCAATGCTAGCGTCCTTGTTACCGGCGGGTCAGGCACCGGAAAAGAATTGCTGGCACGGTTTCTTCATCGCAAAAGTCGGCGGTCAAAAAAGAAATTCGTTTCCGTCAATTGTGCAGCGATTCCGGAAAATCTTCTTGAATCGGAACTTTTCGGACATGAGAAAGGGGCTTTCACCGGGGCTATTGCGCGGCGTATCGGCAAATTTGAAGAGGCAAACGGCGGCACGTTGCTGCTCGATGAAATTAGCGAAATGGCCCCCCACCTACAGGCAAAGCTACTGCGCGCCATTCAGGAAAAAGTGATCGACCGCGTCGGTGGCAATCAGCCCATCACGCTGGACATCCGGCTGATCGCCACCAGCAACCGCAACCTTGAAGACGAAGTTCGCAAGGGAAACTTCCGTGAGGATCTCTATTTCCGTCTGAACGTAGTGAATTTAGAAATTCCCCTGCTTTGCAGGCGCCCAAAGGATATTGAGGCCCTTGCGGAACATTTTGCGGAAAAATATGCCGATTTGAACGACGTTCCAAGGCGAGCAATATCCCGGGAAGCATATGAGCTATTGCTTGCCCATTCCTGGCCTGGAAACGTGCGTGAACTTGAAAACGCCATTCACCGCGCCGTCCTTATCGCCAAGGAAAATGAAATCGAATCGGCTGCATTTTCCCTAAAGGGCCGTTCTTCCGAAGCGAGCAGCGATGCGCCGGAAGCCGGTATTGAAACGCTTGACGATCAGGCTGGAACCACCCACCTCGTAGGGCGCACGGTTGCAGACGTGGAGCGCGACCTGATTCTGGACACGTTGAACCACTGTTTTGGCAACCGGACCCGAACCGCCAGCATTCTTGGCATCTCGATCCGGACCCTCCGCAATAAACTAAAGCAATACAGCGCGGAAGGTGTCGCCGTGCCAATCCCCGGAAGTCTTGGATCGATGACAATTTAAGTGGGGCCCATCCACTTGGATACCCGAACCGTTCAGGAACGAAGGAATGGCTGACACAACAACCGAAAAAATAGCGTCGCAAGACACCCCCATGTACCGTTTTGGCACCGCGCTTCGACGTGGCGACATTGCGCTTGCACTTGGCGTTATATGCATTTTGATCGTCCTTATTCTGCCAATGCCCCCCTGGCTTCTTGATATTTCTCTAGCAATCTCGATCACGTTTTCCGTTCTCATCCTCATGATGACTCTCTTTATTGCCACGCCATTGGAATTCAGTTCCTTTCCAATGATCCTTCTGATTGCGACGATTCTGCGCCTTTCCCTCAACCTTGCCTCGACGCGACTTATTCTCGCCCATGGGCACGAAGGAACCCATGCAGCGGGAGAAGTGATTCAGGCCTTTAGCGGTTTCGTCATGGGTGGAAATTTTGTCATCGGAATCATTGTATTCGCCATTCTCGTCATCGTTAATTTTGTTGTGATTACGAAGGGGTCCGGGCGGATTGCCGAAGTCTCCGCGCGCTTCAGCCTTGATGCCATGCCCGGCAAACAGATGGCCATCGATGCGGACCTTTCTGCCGGGCTTATCAATGAGGATGATGCAAAAACACGTCGCAAAACCCTTGAAGACGAAACTACTTTTTACGGCGCCATGGATGGTGCCGCAAAATTCGTCCGCGGCGATGCAATTGCTGGACTTCTTATTACTTTCATCAACGTCGTCGGCGGCATCATCATTGGCACCGCGCAACAGGGGCTATCCTTTGCCGATGCAAGCGCAACTTATATAATGTTGACGGTTGGGGATGGACTGGTTACCCAGATTCCAGCGCTCATCGTTTCAACCGCGGCGGGCTTGCTTGTCTCAAAAGCAGCAACCACCGGGTCCGCCGACAAGGCCTTTTTCGGACAATTTGCTAAATATCCTCGGGCGCTTGGCGTGAGCGCCTCGCTCATGATCTTGCTAGCACTTCTCCCAGGCATTCCGATGCTGCCATTTCTGCTTCTCGCCACCATTTCCGGCGGCATTGCCTGGCTGCTCTCCCGGCGCGAAATTGTTGCAAATATCGTTGAGGCCGAAGAAACCCAAGCAATGCCGGCAGCGCCTGCCGAAGAGCCAATTGCCAAAGCACTTCACATCGACAATATCCGCCTCGAACTCGGTTATGGACTGCTGCCGCTTATTAGCGATGAAAAGGGTCCGCGCCTTACAGAGCAGATCAAGGCACTTCGCCGACAATTGGCCAGCGAAATGGGATTCGTGATGCCATCCGTCCGGATTCAAGACAACATGCAACTCACGGCGAATGAATATGTCACGCGCATCAAGGAAGTTCAGGCCGGACACGGGGACATACGGCCAAACATGCTTCTCGTGATGGATCCGCGCGGTGACAAGATTCCACTTGCCGGCGAGGAAACCAAAGAACCAACCTTTGGCCTGCCCGCCATGTGGATTACCGAGAATTATCGTGAGGAAGCCTCTTTCCGAGGCTACACCGTCGTTGAACCAACAACCGTCATCACAACGCATCTTACCGAGATTGTTAAGGACAACATGGCGGAGATGTTGTCCTACAGCGAAACGCAAAAGCTGCTGAACGAATTAGATTCAGAACAGCAAAAACTTATTGCGGATCTGATCCCAAATCAGATATCCGTCAGCGGCGTTCAGCGTGTCCTTCAAAACCTTCTACGAGAACGTATCTCCATCCGCGATTTGCCGACCATTCTTGAAGGAATATCCGAAGCCTGCGGCTTGAGCCAGAACATAACCATGATTTCCGAACATGTCCGCTCTCGCCTGGCGCGACAAATCAGCAGCATCTATACAAACGATGGCGGCCATATCCCGATCTTGACCCTGACCCCGGAATGGGAACAGGCGTTTGTAGAATCCATCTCGGGACAGGGAGATGACCGGCAGTTGTCGATGGCGCCAAGCCGATTGCAAGAATTTATCCAGCAAGTACGCCAAATATTTGAGCGGCACGCCATGATGGGAGAGGAACCCATTATTTTGACCAGCCCCACCATCCGGCCTTATGTCCGCTCGATTGTTGAACGTTTTCGCCCGGTAACGGCGATTCTTTCACAAAATGAGATTCACCCAAAAGCGCGCATAAAGACGCTTGGGCAGATATAGGGAGAGGACCGCCAGCATGCGCTTAAAGTCCTTTACCGCTGCGACGATGACGGAAGCAATGCATCTCGCCAGGCAAGAACTTGGCGACGACGCAGTGGTTATTGCAACGACTGAAGATACTACCGCTGGCACCTTCCGGGTGAGCGCCGCCATTGAAACGGCATCCCCGCCCGCACATTCTTTGCGCAACAACGAAGACGCATCCTTGCAACCAATTGCGCAGGCATTGGCTTATCACGGCATTCCGGAAAGTCTAGCAAACGAACTTATAGTGGTAGCGAGCACGATCGAGAAGGAAGACCCCATCCTGCGGTTGGCGGCAGGCTTGGACCACATGTTCCATTTTTTACCCCTGCCCGACCGGGCACCAAGCCAGCCGATTATGCTGATTGGCCCCCCTGGTGCAGGAAAAACGATTGGGATTGCCAAGCTTGCCACGCGAGCCATCATGAAAAAACAGCCTGTTAACGTCATCACGACGGACATCAAACGAGCCGGCGGCGTCGAGCAAATTGAGGCCTTCACGCAGATTCTAAACATCCCCCTTCATATCGCCCAAGATCCCGACGCGTTGAAGGATCTCATCAAAATCCAGGACAGAAATTCGCTTACCTATATCGATAGCGCTGGCACGAACCCCTACGACGCGCAAGAGCTGGCAAATTTGCGCGCCTTCATTGAGGCCAGTGATGCGGAGCCGGTCCTCGTTCTATCTGCCGGAGGCGACCCGCGAGAGATGGAAGAGGTTGGCGACGCTTTTGGAAGTGTCGGCGCCAGCCGTCTGATTCTTACGCGCCTAGACATGACACGGCGATTCGGCGGAGCCCTGTCAGCGGCCGAGCGTGCAGATCTGAAACTTGCAAATGTCAGCGTTGCGCCAAAGGTTGCGGAGGGTTTTCATCCCATCAACCCGGTATCTCTGGCGCGCTTCATGATGCCGGAATATGCACCGGCCTCGCGAAAAGGGCATGCATAAACCATGAACAAAGAAAGCATCATGAAAGCCCCGGCCGCCCAGCTGAACGCACACAATCTTATTGCCATTGCATCGGGAAAAGGCGGCGTTGGCAAAACATGGTTAGCAATCAGCCTTGTTCACGCCATGGCAAGGATGGGAAAACGTGTGCTTCTTTTCGACGGTGATTTTGGCCTTGCCAATATCGACGTTCAACTTGGTCTGATACCAGAACGCGACCTTGAAAATGTATTTTCCGGGGAAATTAAATCCGAACAGGCGATTCTTTCTTTTGCCGATGGCGGCTTTGATATCCTCCCCGGACGCTCCGGATCCGGTAGTCTTGCCACCCTCGACGGCGCGAAACTAAACAAGCTTCGAAACGAGCTTGTTTCCATTTCCGAAAATTATAATCACACCGTTGTCGACCTCGGCGCAGGTCTTTCCGAGAGTGTTCAGACATTTTCGGAAAATTTAAAAAAAACGCTGGTCGTCCTGACGGATGAACCAACTTCGCTTGTCGATGCCTATGCATACATCAAGCTTCGGGCATCAAAGCAGCGCACTCCGGATATAGAAATTGTTGTAAACCAATCGAAAACCATACAGGAAGGGGAGCGCACCTATGCCACGTTGCGGCGAGCCTGTGAAAACTTCCTTCCCTTCTCGCCACCGCTTGCCGGCATCATCCGCCACGACCCGCGTGTCAAGGAGGCCATTCGCGCTCAGGCCCCACTCTTGATTCGCCACCCAAACAGCGATGCTGCCAAGGATGTCGAAGCACTGGCTAAAAAATTAGCTAACGGACAATGAGCAATATCAACCCATCCTCGTCCGTCCACGCATCCGTGCCGCCAAAGGCCGGACCGACATCCCTTGCCACAATCGAAAACCCTCCACCTGCCGTCTCTAAACTTGCCACCGGAACGGTGATCATTGGTACCGTGATCCGGCAGGAAGCAAATGGGCAGACCCTCGTTCAGACCGAACATGGGCAACTAACCTTAACGACTCGCCTTCCCATGCCAACGGGCAGCGAAATCAAAATTGAAATCCATGCGGTCGGCGCTCGGATACAAGCGATTGTTCTTTCGATCGCGGGAAAAAATGTTGCAAATGCGGCCGCACCTCCTGCCGCCAGCCTGCCACTACGAGCGGCAACAACCCAGGCCCAGATACCCGCACAAGCCTCCGCACAGCCCGGTTCTGCACAAACGGCGGCAGTTATCAGCGGCAACACCGGTGGCGTTAGCACAACAATGTCCCAAGGCGCAGCGGTGGCCATTGCCGCCCCTCTCGCCCCCCATGCAACGAACATCTCAGCGCCTGTTGTTATGCCTGTTTCCGCAACGGATGGGCACATACCCCTTCGTATTGCGATGCTTTCCCTGCAAGTGCCGGAGGGAATCTCATCAACGACGACCCCCACGATCCCATTGACGGCAACGCCCGCAGGAGGCGCCGTCCTTGCCGGAAATGTCATTGGAACGAATCGTCAAGGCGGGCCTGTTCTGCAGACATCCCTCGGTCAATTAACCCTTCTTGTCCAAGCCAAATTGCCAACCGGGACGACCGTCACCTTCGAACTCCTCGATCCACCAGCGTCGCAAGCCGCTGAACCGAAATTGGCAGCACGAACGGCCCTACAGCTATCGGCGGAGTGGGCAACCCTGAAAGCAGCCCTTGAAATTATTGGAGAAACCAATCCAGCCATTCAGACAACGCTAACGAATACGACCCTGCCAACAGCCGGAAAGGATATGGTTGCAAAACTTTTTCACTTTTTTTCGGCACTGGCCAAAGGCGATGTCCGGGATTGGCTTGGCGATCGCACGCTCCGCAGCATCGAGAGCGCCGGCAAGGGTGCCTTGGCCCAGCGGCTTTCGGACGAATTCATACAATTAAGCCGCTTGGCGCTTCGCGGCGATGACGAATGGCGCACCATCCTGTTTCCCATTCTGCATGAATCAGAAATGCATCAGGCAAAGCTTTTTCTGCGTCATCACGACAGCGAACACGAAGACGCCGACACAGGAGAGGCAGGCACACGCATTATCGTTGAAGTAAGCCTGGACCACCTTGGCGAGATGCAATTGGATGGCCTCTACCATGCGCGCCGCTTCGACGTGATTCTTCGAACCCTGAATACCCTTCCCGCCTTTATGACGACGGAAATTCGTTCGATATTCGAGAATTGTTGCAAAATTTCGGGTCTAAAAGGAGACATTCTGTTTCGCACGGATGAGCCTTTCGCACCAACACCGATTCGCAAAGCAAGCAACAGAACGGGAATTGGATTAGAGGCATAGAGCGTAAAAATGATCCGTAACGCGCGCTAGCTTTTCATTCGGCGGCGATATGAATTAAGTGAAATTTCATCGAGTTCGATTTGCTGACGCCGCTCCAAATACTTCTTTTCGCGCTGCAATTGATTGGCCTCGGTTAATTCATACTTTTTCAATTCACGGTAAGCCTCAGCAACGGAATCTTCCACTTCCTGGATCTGACCGATTACCTTATAAAGCGAATCTTTTAATTTCCGCCTTCGGTCGATGCTCTGCTCCACATATGCGCTAAGCGTATAGCTGGCTTCGTGACACTCGCCCGCGACTTCCTTTTCACGGGCAAGATCCTCGTCAAGCGCAACCGCCTGAGTCTGCAGACGCTCATGCAGACGCTCTAATTCCTGCAAATCCCGAAGCCTTTCCTCCAGTTGCCAGCGATGAAGGCGGATAAGACCTGTCAGCCGTTTCACGGTGTACCTTCTTCGGATATTTCCGGAGTTTCGTTGAGAATTTTCAATAGCCCCTCATACCCTTCCTGAAGATTCGTCCGTTCATCCCTAGCCTGACGAAGAAAGTCCTCCAAAAGAGGATAATAACAAAGCGCTTCATCCGTTTTCGGATCGCTTCCCTTTCGATACGCACCGATCCGGATCATGTCAGCCATATCCTCATAGGTCGAAATCAGCATTCGGGCGCGAGCAATCATTTCATTTTCTTCATCGTTATTGCAGCTTGGCATCACGCGGGAAACGCTTCGCAAAATATGTACGGGCGGAAAGCGCCCCCGCTCTGCGATCGCCCGGTCTAGCACGATATGCCCATCAAGAATCCCGCGCACAGCGTCGGCCACCGGCTCATTGTGATCATCGCCTTCGACCAGCACCGTAAACAACCCACTGATCGTTCCCTCGCCCTTGCGGCCAGGCCCGGCACGCTCAAGAAGCTTTGGAAGTTCGGCAAACACGCTTGGCGTATATCCCTTGCTGGCAGGTGGCTCACCAGCCGTAAGGCCGATCTCACGTTGGGCCATTGCAACGCGTGTGATGCTGTCCATCAGGCAGAGCACATGCTTGCCACGGTCCCGGAAATATTCGGAAAGCGTAAGCGTAAGATGAGCCGCCTGGCGACGAAGAAGCGGCGATTCATCCGACGTCGCAACGACGAGGATGCTTCGGGCAAGCCCTTCCGGCCCCAGATAATCTTCGATAAATTCCTGCACCTCCCGGCCACGTTCGCCGATAAGACCGATGACATTGATGTCAGCAGTTGAATAACGCGCCATCATCGACAGGAGGATGGACTTTCCGACACCGGAACCGGAAAAAATTCCCATTCGCTGCCCCTGGCAGCAGGTGAGAAAAGTGTTGATCGACCGAACGCCAAGGTCGAGTTTGCCACCTACCCGCTGACGCTCGTTCGCATGGGGCGGCGCTGCGCGCAAACGATAGGCCATAGCGCCCTGGGGCAAGTCTCCGCCGCCATCGACGGGCTCGCCCATCGCGTTCACAACACGCCCCAGCCACCCGCTGGCCGGGTAAACAGTCGGCTCGGTATCCACCAATTCCGCCTTGCAGCCCAATCCGACGCCATCTAGCGAACCGAAGGGCATAAGCAGGGCACGGCCATTGCGAAACCCAACGACTTCGCCAATGACGGCGCTTTTTTCCCGACCCAAAATTCGGCACCTATCGCCGATGGCAAGGGCGTTCTGGACCCCGCCGACCTCGATCATCATCCCCAGAACGGCAGTCACCCGCCCATAGAGGCGGTAGGGCGGAATCCGATCAAACTCGGAAAATCTGCTGTCCTCAGAAGGAATGGTTAACGGAATGGGGCACATATGATATGAAGGATTGCTCTCTTAGGGTATTTCGAGGGGCCATCCTAAGGGGGGTAGGCTTAACGTTCTGTAAAAGACGATGGTCTGCATAAGGTAGAGGGGGGAGAAATGCTAATTTCCATAGTTAAGATCATCTTAACCCCTTCTGCTCCAAAATCAGGGTTAGCAAAACCTTACTTCGTTAGCCTGTCTTTAGGGAGGGCAGTATGCGCGCGCTTTTGATTGAAGACGATTCAACCATGGCATCGAATATCGAGATGATGCTGCGATCTGAGAACATCGTCTGCGACACAACCGATCTTGGTGAAGACGGTTTGGAAATTGGAAAGCTTTATGACTACGACATTATCATTCTTGATTTGATGCTTCCCGATATGGATGGCTACGACGTCTTAAAGCACCTTCGTTCCGCACGCATCGAAACTCCCATTCTTATTCTTTCCGGTCTTAGCGAGCCAGACGATAAAGTTAAGGGGTTCGGCGTTGGCGCTGATGACTATCTCACCAAGCCCTTCGACAAAGGCGAGCTAATTGCCAGAATCCATGCAATTATCCGGCGATCAAAAGGCCATGCAAGCTCTGCCATCACAACCGGGCATCTATCCGTTAATCTGGATGCCCGCACGGTGGAGGCGAATGGAAAGCCAGTCCATTTGACCGGCAAGGAATATGGAATTCTTGAGCTTCTCTCCCTCCGCAAGGGAACAACGTTGACGAAAGAAATGTTTCTGAATCATCTCTATGGCGGAATGGACGAACCCGAGCTTAAAATTATTGACGTCTTTATCTGCAAGCTTCGGAAAAAGCTTTCTGCTGTGCTTAACGGCGAAAATTATATCGAAACGGTTTGGGGGCGTGGTTACGTTCTTCGCGATCCATTGGGAAGCGAAGAAGAAATACCTGCCGATGCCTCAAAGGCAATGCCAGAAAAACAGGTGAGAACCGCCAACGCCTAAAAGACACGTCACCGTTCCACCGAAAATTTCATTCAATCATTTCGGATATAGAAAGCAACGCCGTACAATGGCTACGCGTGAGAAGCCGATTGTTGTGTGGCTGGAACCGATGACAACGCAGCAACCATGCCAACCACGCCATCCGAACCACCCATGCCATAAGCACCGCGAGCACCCGACATCGGCTTGAAGGAATCGGAAATACCAAGCACTGTTTCAGCTCCGCCAAGAAACAAAACGCCGTCCCTCTCCATTCTCTTGCTGATTTTTTCAAGCACCTGAATTTTTGTTGGCTGATCGAAATAGATCAGCACGTTTCGACAAAAAACGATGTCAAACGTCCCCAGAATAGACAAGTCGCCAAGCAAATTCATGTGACGCAGGCTAACCATCTTGCGAATATCCTCATTGACCCGCCACTGGTTGTTGCTCTCCTGAGAAAAATATTTGACAAGAAGCTGAATGGGAAGCCCGCGCTGCACTTCGAATTGCGTATAAAGGCCCTCTCTTGCTCTTTTAAGAGACTCATCGGATATATCCGTACCGATAATCTCGATCTCACGCTTGCCAAGCTTTGCCTCTTCCTCTTTAAGAAGCATGGCAAGGGTATATGGCTCCTGCCCAGTGGCGGCGGCAGCACTCCAAATTCGTATTTTTTTTGTCCCAGAGCGATTTTCAATCAAGGCAGGAAGAATGCTTTCCTGAAAGATCTTGAACGGCTTTCCATCCCGAAAAAAGAATGATTCGTTTGTCGTCATCGCATCCGTAATTTCACGAAGAAGCGATTCATCCTTATCGCGCTGAATGATTTCAACAAAATCATCCAGGCTTTCCATGTTTTTCTGACGAACGAACGGCATCAAACGCGACTCAACCAGGTACGCCTTATTATCCGAGAGGACGAGGCCAGAACGCTGGTACAGAAGGTCACAGAGATATTGGAAATTTTTTGGAATCATTTGGCTTTTCCAGCTGCCAATTCGTTGATGTAGGTCGGAATCTCAACCAGAGGCAGGACCGTGCTGCATAGCCCGGTCGTCGCAACCGCCCCCGGCATGCCCCAAACGACACTTGTCGCTTCATCCTGGGCAATCACGGTGCCGCCGGAAGCAACTATTTTTTCGCAACCTTTAAAGCCATCCCGCCCCATGCCTGTGAGAATAAGCGCCAGCAGATGACTTCCATATATTTCTGACAAGCTTCTCAACATCGGATCAACCGCCGGTCGACAAAAATTTTCAGGCGGCGTTTGCAAAAGACGGATGTACTTCCCCTGTTCATTTTTTTCTATAACCATGTGGAAGCCTCCAGGTGCCATATACACTTTACCCGCCTCCACTCGTTCACCATCAACCGCCTCGGCACAGGGAATTTTACTAATCCGATCGATATGCGCGGCAAGAATGGCCGTAAAAGTCGGCGGCATATGCTGAGTAATGAAAACCGGAAAGGCAACCTTGCCAAGATTTTCCAGAACTGTGAAAAGAGCTTGCGGGCCGCCCGTCGAACTACCAATGGCGATGGCCTGCGGCACATCCAGAGAAGGCTCGCGTAAGACAATTGGGGCATTCCCGTAAAGCCCCCCCTCTTTTTTCGTCTCGATAGCGGATTCCGTCTTGGCAGGCGATTTTGGAACGGCCCTTGTGCTGCGACGCCTGTTACCAAGGCCCCGGACTTTCTCAACAAGCTCGCGCCCAAAATCCTCTGAACCACCGACGTCCTTTGTCGCGGTTGGCTTTGGAATGTAATCCGCTGCCCCTGAGGAAAGGGCCCGCAAGCTAACCTCTGCATTCTTCAGAGACAACGTCGAAGCAATAATGATCTGAAGCTTCGGATCCCGCTTAAGAAGCAGCGGCAATGCCGTCATGCCACCCATAACCGGCATTTCGATATCCAGAACGATGACCTCTATATCATAACGATCCAATGACTTGATTGCCTGCTCACCATTGGCAGCAGATGCAACGACGGAAATGTCACCATCCTTTTCAAGGATTCTCGTTAACAGGCCGCGAATAACGATGGAATCATCTACCACCATCACACGATATGGTTTTGAGCTGCCAGCCACCAAAGAGGGGCTGGAGCTAGATTGCGCCAATGTCGACATTAAAAAATTCCTGCCTGTTCAAATTTTGCTTGAAGGATTTCGCTGTCGAAAGGCTTCATGATGTATTCGTTTGCGCCCGCCTGTATGGCCGCCTGTATGTGTTTAATGTCATTTTCGGTAGTGCATAAAACAACGATCGGGCTATCCCCTCCTTCAAGCTTACGAAGCGCCTCTAAAAATTCGAGACCATTCATAACCGGCATATTCCAGTCGAGAAGGACGGCATCCGGCATGCTCTGCTTGCAGATTTCAAGCGCCTCACTTCCATTGGAAGCTTCTTCGCTTTTTAAGTTAAGCTCTTCAAGAATACGCTTCGCAATCGTTCGAATTACTTTCGAGTCATCGACTATCAAGCAAAGTTTCATATCTATCCTCCGCAAATGTGCTGCGGTTTTTTACTTTTAGTTTGCGTTAAGCAGCTTCGGAGTTTTCAAAGTCGAGAAGTTTACTCACGTCGAGCACGACCATAAGCTTTTCATTCAGACGATAAACGCCAGCGGAAAGCTCTTGCCATAACGCATCCAATGTCGCCGGGCTTCTCTCATAGCTGTTGTCTGCAAGGTTGAGAACTTCGCCCACGGAATCAACGATTAAGCTGTAGAGTTCATTTTGATGGTCGACAACAATGCTCATGCTGTCCCGAACATCGGAGGGAGAAAGCCCCAGCCGTTTTCGAACGTCAATCGCCGTAACAATGCGGCCCCGAAGGTTTAAAATACCCGCTACCTCTGATGGAGCAAGAGGCACCCACGTTAATTTCTGCGGCCCTAATACATCCTGAATATCTAGAACTGGAATACCGAACATTTGCCCCGCGATAAAGATGGTGACAAATTGTTTCTGCTTACCAACCAAATCAGGCTCATCAGAGCTGTTGAGATCATCCTTCGCGTTCATCATGCGGCACCTCGCACTAAATTCAAAGTTTGGGAAAGACTGTGCAACAAGGCATCCCGGTCAGATTTTGCGATATAGTCAGAAAATCCAGCTGCCCGCCCACGCTCCATATCTTGCTGCGTTGCATGAGAGGAAAGCGCAACCAACGGCGTCTTCTGCCATGAGCCTTCCTCTTGAACCGTCGCTGCGAATTCGAAGCCATCCATACCCGGCATTTCTATATCGCTGACAATCACATCAAATTCCTTGCCGGATTCTCGCAAACGTAGTGCCTCATCTGCACTTGCAACCGACGTAACCTCATACCCCGCCACGGCAAGCAATGGCGTAAGCAGATTTCGGAAAAATGGGCTATCGTCCACAAGGAGAATGCGCCGAGATACACCAGAACTCCCATAAGGTGAATCTTCCGTACTGTCGAACCAATTCTCGAAAGCCATGGTCAGGAAGTGAGAAACATCGATAATTTCTGTCGCCTTCCCAACGATCACCGCACTGCCAAGCGCCCCCGTATGTTTGCTTGCGTGCTCAATATTTAGGTGAGCCTCGACAATATCGAGTATCTCGTCCACCACCAGACCTACCGACCGATTGTTGTCGGAAAAAACCAGCACAGGTTGACGCCCCTCACGGGCCATGTCGATATCGGAACTTAGTGGAATAAGCGGCATCAACTGGTCGCGATATTGCACCATTGGCATGCCATTCGATTCCTCGATCGCATCCGTGTCGATTTCTTCAAGTCGCGCAACTAGTTCCAACGGTACCGCTTTTGGCGCTTTACCACCTGCCCGGAAGAGAAGAAGGGATGTGTGCGCTTCCTCTTTTTCCGTATTTGAAACCGTTTCGATTTCATCTTCGTGCGTTTCAGCAACCCGTTTTTCACCGGAAGCATTGGCTATACCATTCGGATCGAGGATCATGACAACACTCCCGTCTCCTAAAATCGTATTTCCGGAGAACATGCCAATATCACGAAGAATGGGCGTTACCGGCTTAACAACGATTTCTTCTGTATCAAAAACCCGGTCAACGACAATGCCAAACCTGTAAGCGCCCACCTGTGTCACGATAACAAAGGCTTCATCTTCCAAATGTTGTTTGGCAATTACATCACTGCTTTCGTCGGCCTCCTGTTCACCTGAACCGGTGATTTCATCCAATTCTACCGATTCCTCCTTTTTCAGCTTTAGAAGGTCCCCAAGCACGACAAGCGGCAACAGCCGGTCACGCAGCCTAAGAACGGGTGTCTTATGGATATTTTCAATTCTGTGTTCGGATCGCTCCGAAGGACGGACAAGCTCTAAAACACTGATCTGAGGAATGGCATAACGCTCGCTGCGGCATTCCACGATCAACGCCGAAACAATTGCCAGGGTCAGGGGAATTTTGATAATAAAATTGGTACCCTTTCCCTCCTTCGATCGCATTTCAACCGTGCCGCTGATCCGTTCGATGTTTGTCCGCACGACATCCATGCCAACTCCACGCCCGGATACATTGGTGACCGCCTGTGCGGTCGAAAATCCAGCCTGGAAAACATATTGCAGAATTTCCTGATCTGTTTTTTCATCAATTTCCGCCTGCGTAGCTAACTGCCTAGAGAGAATCTTCTCTTTTACCTTGTCGATAGCAATACCGTTGCCGTCATCTGAAATTTCGATGATGACATGCCCACCCTCATGGTAAGCATTCAGCGTGATTATTCCCGTTGCGGGCTTACCAGCCTTCAAGCGTTTTTCTGGTATCTCAATACCGTGGTCGCCGGAATTACGGACCATATGCGTCAGCGGGTCCTTAATGAGTTCTAGAATTTGACGGTCAAGTTCCGTGTCCGCACCAATCATCTTCAGTTCGATTTTTTTTCCAAGCTCAAGCGAAAGATCGCGAACAATCCTTGGAAGCTTTGACCATGCGTTTCCGACCGGCTGCATGCGGGTTTTCATCACCCCTTCCTGAAGTTCAGTCGTAACGTGGTTCAACCTCTGAAGCGGCACTGTAAATTCGCTATCGCTTATTCCGCGCACCATCTGAAGAAGCTGATTGCGGCTAAGAACCAGTTCGCTAACCATCGTCATCATGTTTTCAAGCAGCGATACATTTACGCGAATGCTTTGCGGGGCAGCACCCCCACCCTTGGAAACAGCTGCTTTGGACTCAGCCGCCGACGCGGGTTTTTCTTTCGGTGATGGCGTGGGAATGCCTTCCGACATCTCTGCCACTTCGTTTTCAATTTCGGCCGGTACTTCTTCGGCCGGCGCTTCTTCGACTGTGCCCGGCGTTTCTACAACTGCCTGTTCGAAAAGGACATCCTCTGCGGGATCCGCCGTAACCGCCTCAACTGTTGCTTCGGAAGCGCCTCCACCACCTTCAGCAAAGACGTGAAGACGCTGAATAAGCTCCGAATCATCACCATCCGGCTCCGCCTCTGTTTCCCCAAGCGTGGTCAGAAGATTTTTAATCACGTCCAGGGATTCAAAAATTAGGCTTACGGCCTCGGGCGTAACTTCCAGATCGCCGTCACGGAATTTCCCTAGCACATCCTCGGAGGCATGCGCGACACGCTCAAGACGCGGCAGCCCAAGAAAGCCGCACGTGCCTTTGATCGTGTGTACCAGACGAAAAATCCCCCCCAGCAACTCCGGGTCACTTGGATTTTTTTCAAGCTCTACGAGGTCGCCATCCAGATCGGAAAGGCTTTCCGTAGTTTCCGTTAGAAACTCGCTAAGGAGATCATCCATGATTCATTCCCATCCTCTACGGGAAGGATGGCGAATATCCCATCTCTTCCA
>CAYTAE010000009.1:0-18229 GCA_964435655.1 uncultured Rhodospirillaceae bacterium | reverse complement strand
CCGCCTTAGCTCAGTTGGTAGAGCATCGCATTCGTAATGCGGGGGTCGGGTGTTCGAGTCACCCAGGCGGCACCACCACTCAAAAAAGCAAGCTCTTGTGGGATGCCCAAGCCGGGGCTTTGCGAATGCCTGTTCGCGCGGTAAAATGCCTTGCCCCGGATCGGAGTGGCCAATTGCAAAGGCCGGATCTTCGATGCGGTGGCAGATGTTGCGTGTTTTGTTTGGAGTTGAAGAGTTATGTCAGTTGGAACCGTGAAATGGTTTAACCCAGCCAAAGGTTTTGGGTTCATTCAGCCGGAAGATGGTTCGAAAGATGTGTTTGTGCATATTTCAGCCGTGCAGCGTGCCGGTTTGGACACGCTGAACGAAGGCCAGCGTGTCGAGTATGAACTTGTCCCCGGCCAGAACGATCGATCGTCCGCCGAGAATCTGGTTGTTAGCGAATAATCGCAGGCAGTCCTAACCACCACAGAGGTTCCTGACGGCGCGCGTCGTTTTTTGACTTCCGTGGCCTTTCTGAATTGTGACAGGGTTTTGGCCTCGAAGGCGCCGAAGCGAGGGATGGTGTGTCTTTTCGCCATGAGCGATATGGGCACCATGGGTATGGTCTTCCCGATAGGCTGTCTCTCAGAGAGGTGTCCTTGACAGCCGAACCGACGCTCCCTACATTGCAGTTGAGAATGATTTGCAATAGCATTGATGGGCATTTCCTTTGGAGTTGGCGATGAAGTCACTTGTTTCTCAAAGGCTTGGTTTTCGGGCTTTGATGCCCTTGGTGGCTCTGATTTTCTTCGTGGCGCCCGCATTTGCCGGTGAAACGACCTTCGTCATTTCCATCAAGGACCATCGCTTCGACCCGGTCGAGCTTGAAGTGCCCGCCGGCAAGAAGGTGAAACTGATCGTCAAGAATCTTGATCCCACCCCGGAAGAATTTGAGAGCTACGATCTCAACCGCGAGAAAATCATTCTCGGTGGCCGGGAAGCGATTATCCGTATCGGACCGCTGGATCCAGGGACGTATGAATTCTTCGGCGAGTTTTTTCCCGATACGGCGCAGGGCCGCATCCTCGTTAAATAACAAAGCAACGATTATCCCTTCGGGGAACGGAGACCGTCATGCTGGCCAGTGCCCTTATCCTCTTCCGCGAAGTTTTTGAAGCGGCCCTTATCATCGGCATTGTGATGGCGGCGACGAAAGAGGTCGTTGGGCGTACGCGTTGGGTTCTTTTTGGCATTGGCGGTGGTCTTGTTGGCGCGGCGGGTGTCGCCGTTTTTGCCCAAAATATCGGCACGGCGGCGGAAGGCATGGGCCAGGAATATTTCAACGCTGCTGTCCTGTTTCTCGCCGTTCTCATGCTCGGCTGGCACAATGTGTGGATGAGCCGCCATGGCCGTGAAATTGCCCAGCAGATGAACGCGGTTGGCGACGCGGTCAGTCTTGGCGCACGGCCCTTGTATGCCCTGGCCATCGTCGTCGGCCTGGCTACCCTGCGGGAAGGCGCCGAGGTTGTTCTCTTTCTCTATGGCATCGCCCTTGGCGGCGGGGCGGCCGCAGAAATGATGACGGGAAGCCTGCTTGGCCTTGCTGCCGGTGGGGCCCTTGGCGCGGCCCTTTATTTTGGCCTGCTGCGCATCCCGACAAAGCATCTGTTTAGGGTAACAAGCTGGATGATCCTGCTGTTGGCGGCCGGGCTTGCATCCCAGGGCGCGCATTACCTCGTCCAGGCGGATCTGCTGCCGACATTTGGCCAGGCAATTTGGGACAGCTCACACCTTCTTTCCGAACGCAGCATGACGGGTCAGCTGCTGCATGTGCTGATCGGCTACAGCGCGCGTCCGGACGGAATTCAACTGGTCTTCTATGTCGCGACGCTTCTTATCATCGGCGGGTTGATGCGGCTTTATGGCACGACGGTTGCTTTGAAGGCGAACGGGAATGGAGCCAAGCCGGTGCTGGCCTTGCTGGTGGCGGCGGGCATGGTTGGCTGGCTGGTTTTGGGAAGTGCTCTGGCGGCTTCACCGCAATGCTGGGTTCCCTATGAAGAATTTGAAGAACATGTTCCCCATGTCGATCTTCGACGTTGTCCCGAGGACAACATTGAAAACGGCTTTTGTCGCCTCGTCGTCGATGGCGACAAGGTGCATATCTATTACTTCTCCTTTGAGGGGGATATCTGCCTGTATGATCAGCGCAGCTATGTATTTTCGAAATTTCTAAAGCGTTTCGGGCCGACCTATTCGGTTGATTAAGCGTCGATAAAGACCGCTTCAACCCCATCAAAATTTCTTAGAAGTTTGTTGCAATCCGTTCGCGGCAGAATGGTCAACGCGGTTGAAAGGGCGTCTGCCGTTGTCGCGTCCGGTGCCAGAACGGTCACGCTTCGGTGGTGGTTGGCGCTGTGTCCGGTGGATGGGTCGAACAAATGATGGTGCCGTCCGGTGGGTTCGAAGATCAGGCCATAGCTGCCCGATGTGGCGATGGCACCGTCGCGCAAGGGCAGCGTTTTTAACGCCTGCCATGGCCGGTCCGGGTTGGCGATGCCTATGCGCCATGGTGTGCCATCGGGCCGTTCCGCCATCGCCCGGAATTCGCCCAATTCGACAAGGACGTGTTGCAAACCCTGGGCTTTCAGCAATGCCGTTATCCGATCCGTAATGTAGCCTTGGGCAATGCCGTTTAGGGTCAAAGCCATGCCGGCTTTCTTCAGGCGGATTTCTTTTCGCGTGATGTGGATGGCCGCACCATTAATCCGCCGTCTGGCCTGGGCGATAGCCAAAGGTGGCGGCCCGGCCGGGTTGGCGTCCGATGCTGCAAAATGGCGGGCATAAAGTTCCCATAGCGGCTGGACGCTGATGTCGAAGGCACCCTTTGTGTGGTGGTGCCATTCTCTGGCGATGTTCAGCAAAGAGATAAAATCCCCGGACGGGTCGGCAAGCCTGCCGGTACGGTTCAGGCGGCAAAGTTCGGAATTGGGTCGATAGAGGCTGAACAAGGATTCAAGGCGATCAATTTCCTTCACGCAGCGATCCAAAAGCCGTTGCGCATGGGCGGCATCCGGATGGTAGAGGCGAATGGCGCCTTCTGCGCCAAGCGCTTTTCCTTCCCAGCGATGGAGTGATGAATATTCACCAGCGCCCTTGCCATGAGCGGACCAGGGCAAGCAAGCCATCCCGATCGACCCGGCGACAATCCGCAAGGCCCGCCGGCGGGTGCAATGCCTGGTCAGAGAGGGAATCGGCGGCGGCGTCATTGGCCGCGCTTTGAAAAACGCATGTAGAGGCCCGTGCCGACGAGAACCAAAAGGAGCAGCGCCACGCCGTCCATGAAATAGGGACCCCAGCTTCCAAATAGCCGACCGCTGTGCAGATCAAGGAACACGCGTTCGAGGGTCAGCATTCTTCTTCTCTCGGCCTTTCCAATTTTTTCAAGCAGTTGCGCAGGCACGGCGGTTGCCTGGGACCAGGTGGCGGTTGCCTGGGATGGCTTCCACGCCAGCAGGTTCCGATCCGCAAGAAATATTCCGACCGGTGTCTTGGCAATGGCTTGTCCCTTCGCCGTAATGCCAAGTTTTTCGATGGGGCCGGGAATAAGATTGGCCGCACTTCGTTCGAGAAGATTTCCGTCGGGCGTTAACAGAAGAATTTCGTTTGCAGTTGCGATGGCAAGAACACCATTTGCTTCGGCGAGGCCAACGGGCATGTCGTCTGTCGTGGCAACGCGTCGGGCATCAAGGTAAAGGCTGGCCCCAGTGCCGGTAAGCCGGCGGCCATCGACAATGGCAAAGCTCACGCTGTCTGTTTCCGGATCGATCCCATACCAATCGAGCAGCCAGTCGCTTGCTAGATGTCGCTGGTCCAGTTTCAGGGCGTCTGCGTGGTTGATGGCAACGCCGGTTACGGCGAGAAACACAAAAAAGATGGCCGCCAGGGTGCCAATATGACGGTGCCACTTATAAGGAGGTCTTTGCCGGATTTCGTTGACAATGCGCTTAATCATGGTGTGTTGATTGCCTCGCCATGCAGGTAAAGGGCAAGTTCTGCCAGATGCGTCAATGCCCGAACGGAAAGCGTGGCACCAGAGATGCCGTCGATGTGGCGATCAAGTTTTAAATTTTTTGTCAGGGTCGCACCTTCAAACTGTTCGGTGAAAAATGGATAACGAACCTCGCCACCACGGCTTTCCCGGTAGATAAGCACACGAATGCGTTTGATTGCACCGCCTTCTACGAGAATGCCGGTGGTAATCGGATGCATTTTTCCGATTTCGTCCAGTATCCAGACGGTTCGTTCGCCGTTCCGCCAGTAACGTTGACGGAGCGCGCCAAAATTATGGCCAAGAATGCGTCGCGCGACTTCGCCGCGTGTTTTTGTAATCCATAGAATTTTCGCTTGTGGCGTTGCGTTCGGGAAGGCCTCTTTAAGAAAGTTTTCTGGATTTTGGTACGTGTCGATCGCAAATGATGGGCGTGTGAAAAAACACACGCCCATCATTGCGATTGCAAGAAAGCAGAACGCTGCGCGTGCCAATTGGGCCGCAGAGCGTGATGCCTCGGCGGTTAGAACTGGAATCCCAGCCCCAGATTGACGCGGTCGTCTTCCGTCTCTCCGGCAGGTGCATCCTGAACCTGGAAGTCGAGCTTTAAGACGACGTCTTCGTGGGGCCAATAGTTGAAGCCAAAGTCGATTTGCTGAAATTGTGTGTCTCCATTGCTGCCGGCGTTGTTGTCCCATTCGTTAAAGCGCGTGAAGACTCCAACTTCGCCGATCTGCGTTTGGAAACGGTAAGAAGGCTCAACATACCAGCCTTGCTGAACGTCCCTGCCGATGGCTTCCGGTGCGATGCCGCGAAGGTCCCAGCGGGCGAAAAGCGCGCGCAGACCCCATGGCCCCTGGCGAACATCCGTATGCACCTCAAAAAGTGTCGCACTGGTATCAATCACGCCTTGCGTCAAGTCGCTCTGATACTGCCCTGTAACACCGAATTCTACTCCGGGCAAGGCGGTCCAGCGAAGGCGGCCT
Organism: uncultured Rhodospirillaceae bacterium; assembly: GCA_964435655.1. Classification (GTDB taxonomy): domain Bacteria; phylum Pseudomonadota; class Alphaproteobacteria. Next base: position 13,210 of record CAYTAE010000009.1, on the reverse strand, counting down.
GTATAGGCACCGTCACTGGCGGAGGCATTCGAAACCTTGTTTCGCCCGTTGCGAATTTTAAACGCGCTGCTGCCGGTGGTCGGCGTTTCCAGGCCGGAATGCACCATGGCGTCATAGCTGATGCCTTCCCAGAGCTCGCCGCTAAACTTGGCGCCACCTTCCCACCAGGTTGACGGAACAATGTTGCTTTCAATCGGATTGCGTTCGACGCCGAAGAATGTCGGCGGTTCATGGGTTTCGTTCAAGATGCCGATCGGAATCATCTGAAGGCCGAGAGTGGTGCGGTGGAATTCGCTGAAATCAATCTCGATATAAGCCTGTTCAAGTTCGATCTCGCCGGATTTTCCGTCGCCAGCAATGGAATGTTCAAGTTCAAGCTCCGAGAAGAAGCGGATGCTGTCCGTAAAATCATGGCCGACGAAAAGGACGAAGCGATGGAAATCAATCTCTTCCTTGTCGCCGCCGTTGTAGTGAAGCTCGCCATAGCCGCCGATTTGCGTCTTCTGCCACCAGCCGGGCTGGGCATTGCTTGCTTCGCGGACCTGCTCGACCATGGCGCCGGTCGCTTCGATCCGTTCTTCGCTCGCTTCCACCTTCTTTTCGGTGGTCTCAGCTTTCTTCGTGGTTTTCGCAAGCTTCTTGGTTAGCGCCTGGAGCTGTTTTTGCTGTGCCTGGATGGTCCGCCACATTTCTTCCCGGCTGGGCGGCTCCTGGGCCAGGGCGGTCGTCATGGGCGAGAGGGCGATGGCCAGACCAAGTGTTAATGCGGGGAAGGGGCGTAAGTTTTGAGGCATCGTCTTTTCCTATTTTTTGCAATCAATACAGATAGTTATTATAAGAATTGCGTCAGAATTTGTGCCGCATCCGTATTAAGAGTGATTATCATTTGCAGTAATTTACACGGCTGGCGTGGCGGTGCAAGGTAAAAATGATTATCAATCGCAATTTAGGCGATAGGGAGCTGTGAGCCGTCTACAGCTCTTGTGCAAAGGGGAAGCACAAATCTGTGCCGGGCCTTTGTTGGTGGCAGCAGTGACGGTTGTGAGAGGGCCTTCAGGGGGCGTTTGGAATGGGCGTTTCGCTTTTGAAAACGCGCTTTTTACGCAAGCCAGTCTGGAATTTGTTCGCTTTCGAGGATGGTGTCGATCGTTGGGCGGGGGCGGATCACGGCAAAAGCTTTGCCATGGACCAATGTTTCCGGTACGCGGGGGCGGGTGTTGTATTCCGATGCCATGACCGCGCCGTAAGCCCCCGCCGACCGGATGACAAGTAGGTCGCCGGCCTCGACGGGTGGCAGGGGGTGGCCGCTTGCAAACACGTCGCCGCTTTCACAAACCGGACCGACAATCTCGACCGGCTTTTCACCGCTCGTACCGGTTGGTTCGGCAACGGTATCGACGCGGTGGAAAGCGTCATAGAGGGCGGGCCGAAGCAAGTCGTTCATGGCCGCGTCGACAATGACGAAGCGCCGTTCCGCACCCTCTTTCACATAGAGGATGCGCGTCACCAGAATGCCGGCATTGCCGACGATGAACCGGCCCGGTTCAAAAATCAGCTGGCAGGCAAGCCCGGCAGTTGCCTGGCGGACCATTGCTGCATAATCGGCAGGTTCTGGCGGGGTTTCGTTGTCATAGGGGATGCCAAGCCCGCCGCCGAGGTCAAGCCGTTCGATCCGGTGGCCGTTTTTCCGTAGGGTCGTTACAAGGTCGGCCACGCGTGCAAAGGCGGCGCGAAAAGGGGAAAGCTCGACAAGCTGCGATCCGATATGGACGGCAATGCCGACGATGTCGATGCCGGGAAGCGATGCCGCCAATGCGTAGGCGTCTTTGATGCGCTCCCACGGGATGCCGAATTTATCCTCGCGTCGTCCGGTCGCGATTTTGTCGTGGCTGCCGGAATCAATGTCCGGGTTTACGCGCAGTGCCACCGGCGCGCGCATGTTTCGTTCACTCGCCACCGCGCTTAGGGTTTCGAGTTCCGGCTCGGACTCGACATTGAATTGCAGGATGCCGGCGTCAAGGGCCTGGGCCATTTCATCGCGCGTTTTGCCGATGCCGGAAAAGACAATTTTCGTCGCCGGGATGCCGGCGGCCAAGGCTCGACGAAGCTCACCGCCGGAAACGATGTCGGCGCCGGCGCCAAGGCGGGCCAGGGTTCGCAGCACGGCTTGGTTTGCGTTGGCCTTTACGGCATAACAAATCGTCGCGTCCTGATCGGCAAAGGCATCGGCGAAGGCGCGGTACTGGTGAACCAGTGTTGCCGTGGCATAGCAATAAAATGGCGTACCGATGGTTTCAGCAATCTTTGGCAGCGGGACGTCCTCGGCGGACAGCACCCCATTGCGATACAAAAAATGGCTCATTTCGGGTATTGCCCCGGATAGGTGTCTTCCTTGCCCGGGGGCGGTTCAAGAGGCCCCTTCTTGCCGCATGCCGATAAGGTTAGTCCAAGGGCGCCAAGAACCAGCAACAGCATAAGGACCCGATGTCTCATAAGAAACGCGTCCGTGCTTTTTTCACTGCCTGACGGACGTTCTCCGGCGCCGTACCGCCAAGGCTTACGCGGCTTGCGACAGACCGTTCGATGCCAAGCACCTCGAAGACGGCTTTCGTGATCTTGGGTTCGATGCGCTGCATGTCTTTCAGAGGAAGTGCGTCGAGATCAAGCCCCTGCTTTTCAGCAAGTTTGACGATTTCGCCGGTGATGCGATGGGCCTCGCGGAAGGATTTTCCAGGCACCCGGACCAGCCAGTCGGCGAGGTCCGTTGCCGTGGTATAGCCGCCGCTGGCCGTTTCCTGCATCCGTTCCTTGTTGACCGTCAGGTCACGGATCATGCCGGTCATGGCCGCAAGGCATAGCGTCAGCGTATCGGCGGCATCGAACACCGGCTCTTTATCTTCCTGCATGTCCTTGCTGTAGGTAAGGGGCAAGCCTTTCATTACAACAAGAAGCGCTGCCAGCGATCCCATTACCCGGCCCGTCTTGCCGCGAACCAGCTCAGCTGCGTCCGGATTCCGCTTTTGAGGCATAATCGAACTGCCTGTCGAAAACGCGTCGGAAAGCCGGATGAAACCAAGCGGCGTGCTTGACCACAGGACAATTTCCTCGGCCAGTCGCGAAAGATGGGTCGCCGCAATTGCCGCAGCGGCCAGAAATTCCAGCGCAAAATCCCGATCGCTGACGGCATCCATCGAATTTGCCATCGGGCGGTCGAAGCCGAGCGTCGCTGCCGTCATGTCCCGGTCGATGGGAAAGGACGTTCCGGCAAGCGCCGCCGCACCAAGCGGGCTTTCATTGAGACGCGTCCGGCAATCGCCAAGCCGTGTCCGGTCACGGCCAAACATTTCGACATAGGCCAGCAGATGGTGGCCGAAGGATACCGGCTGCGCCGCCTGCAGATGCGTAAAGCCGGGAAGTAGGGTATCGGCATGCTCTTCCGCGCGGTCGATCAATGCGGTCTGCAGCTCTCTGAGTGCCAGATCACCCGCATCAAGAGTATCGCGCACCCAAAGCCGAAAGTCCGTCGCCACCTGATCGTTCCGCGACCGCGCCGTGTGAAGTTTTCCAGCCGCATCGCCGATAAGTTCTTTCAGGCGTGCTTCGATGTTCATGTGGATGTCTTCAAGCGCCGTCTTGAAGGTAAATGTGTTGTCCTCGATTTCCGCCTCGATGCGTGCAAGGCCGCTCAGGATTTCTTCGCCATCCTTGCTGCCAAGGATCCCGGTTGCGACAAGCATGGTGCAATGGGCCTTGGATCCGGCAATGTCCTGTGCATAAAGACGCTTGTCAAAATCGATGGAAGCATTAATTGTTTCAAGAACGGCATCCGGGCCGGTATCGAATCGGCCGCTTCGTATGGTTTGGCTATTGTTCTTGGTGGATGGGGTTTTTGTTTTCATGTCACAATTCGAGTTTTACGATGCCTAGCGGTTTCCGTCGGGTTGTCTTATTCGGTGCGCTCGCCATTCTCGCCGGGTTGGCGGCATGTTGGTTGCTGGACGACCGCATGCCAGCGGACCAGCCCATGCCAACAGCTTTGCACTTTACGCCGCTTTCCAAGCCCCTGCCAGTACCCGATGTTCCTTTTATCGATGGGAACGGATTGGAGCGGCGCTTTGTGGATTGGCGCGGCAAAGGGATTGTTTTGAATTTCTGGGCCACCTGGTGTGGGCCCTGCGTTCGCGAAATGCCATCCCTGGATCGTTTGGCGGATCGCGTTGCCGACGAGGGCATCGTCGTCATTCCCCTTTCCGGGGATCGCGGGGGGGTGGCGGTTGTGAAGGCTTTTTATGAGCGCCAGGGCCTAAAGAAACTTGGGATTTATCTCGATCCGAAAAGAGCGGTTGGCGCCGAGTTTGGCGTTGAATTCCTGCCGCTTACCGTTTTCATCGGTCGGGATGGCCTGGTGCTTGGAAGTCACAGCGGCTTTGCCGAGTGGGACAGCCCAGAGGGCCTGGCGCTTGTTCGTCGCTATCTTGGAGCGCCCAATTCTGGCGCCCGCGATTAACGGGTAGGGACCGGCGTCTCGCCGGAATAGTCGTAAAATCCGCGTTTGGTCTTTTTCCCAAGCCAGCCGGCCTCGACATATTTCACCAAGAGCGGGCAGGGGCGATATTTCGTGTCCGCGAAGCCTTCGTTCAGCACCTGCATGATGGCCAGACAAACGTCCAAACCAATGAAGTCGGCAAGTTCGAACGGCCCCATCGGATGGTGGGCACCCAACCGCAAGGCGCGGTCGACTTCTTCGACCGTACCGACGCCTTCGTAAAGGGTATAAATGGCCTCATTGATCATCGGAATGAGAATGCGGTTAACGATAAAGGCAGGAAAATCCTCGGCAACGGCGACGGTTTTCCCGATATCTTCCGACAAATCGCGAATGGTGTGAAAGGTTTCATCGTCGGTTGCAATGCCGCGGATCAATTCGATCAGCTCCATCATCGGCACCGGGTTCATGAAATGCATGCCCATGAATTTTTCCGGCCGGTCGGTGCTTGAGGCAAGCTTCGTCACCGAAATCGAAGACGTATTCGTCGCGATAATGGCTTCCGGTTTCAGATTTGGAAAAAGGTCTTTCAGGATTGCGATCTTAACGGCCTCATTCTCGGTAGCAGCTTCAATCACAAGATCGCAGGCCTTGAAATCACCGTAATCCGTTGTGCATTTAATTCGGTTGATTGCGGCTTCCCGATCCGCTTCGGAAACTTTTCCTTTGCTAACCTGACGGTCTAGATTGCGCTGGATTGTTTTTATCGCTTTTGTCAGTTGCTCCTCATTTACGTCCTTGAGGACCACATCGTAACCAGCGATCGCCAATACATGGGCAATGCCGTTGCCCATCTGTCCTGCGCCGATAACGCCAACCTGTTTGATCATAAAACAAAACCTTCCGACAAATTTGCGACTTGAATTATAGAGCCTTGTCCAGTTCCTCTGCCAAATCCGGCAAAGCCTTGAACAAATCTTCAACGAGTCCGTAATCCGCTATTTGAAAGATTGGTGCTTCCTCATCTTTGTTGATAGCGGCAATCACCTTGCTGTCTTTCATGCCGGCCAGGTGCTGGATGGCGCCCGAAATGCCGACGGCAATATAAAGTTCTGGCGCAACAATTTTTCCGGTCTGGCCGACTTGATAATCATTGGGGACATAACCCGCATCAACGGCGGCGCGCGATGCGCCGATAGCGGCGCCAAGGCGATCGGCGATTGCCTCCAGCAATTTAAAGTTTTCACCACTTTGCATGCCCCGTCCGCCAGACACGATAACCCGTGCACTGGTAAGCTCCGGTCGCTCCGTCTTGCTTAATTCCTGCCCGACAAAACTTGCAAGGGGGCTTTCTTCGGTTGCCTCGACGGCCTCAATGCTGGCCGATCCGCCTTCTTTGCTGACGGCGCGGAACGCAGTGGTGCGCACGGTGAGAACCTTGATTTTGTCCGATGACTGAACGGTTGCAAGGGCGTTCCCAGCGTAAATCGGGCGTATAAAAACATCTTCCGAAACGATTTTTATGGCGTCAGAAATTTGCGCAACGTCAAGCAGGGCGGCGACGCGCGGCATAAGGTTTTTCCCAAATGTCGTCGATGGGGCAAGCAGATGGCTGTAGGCGTCGGCCAGTTTTACGACAAGGGGGGCAAGGTTTTCCGGAAGTCCATGGGCGTAATGCGCTGCGTCTGCAGTCAGGACTTTTGTGACGCCTTCAATCTTGGCAGCGTTCTCCGCATCGCCGCCACCGGCAAGAAGAAGGTGAATTTCCGTATTCAGTTCCAGGGCGGCGGCAAGGGTGTGCCGGGTTGCCGTTAGCAGTCCGGATTCATCGCGTTCGGCAATGACTAATACGCTCATCCCAGGACTCCGGCTTCGTTTTTCAGCTTGTCTACCAATTCGGCAACGCTTTCAACCTTCACGCCGGCTTCGCGTTTCGCCGGGGCCTCGACTTTTAACACCTTCAGTCTTGGGCTTGTATCGACGTCCAGTTCCTCCGGCTTTAGAATTTCGAGCGGCTTGCGTTTTGCCTTCATGATATTTGGTAGGGACGCATAGCGCGGCTCATTCAGGCGAAGATCCGTCGTGATAACGGCGGGAAGCTTTAAGGCCAGAGTCTGGAGTCCGCCATCAATCTCGCGCGTGACTTCTGCCTTGCCCTCGGCAATGGTTAGCAAGGAAGCAAAGGTGCCCTGGGGCCAGCCAAGGAGCGCGGCAAGCATCTGGCCGGTCTGGTTGTTGTCATCATCAATGGCCTGTTTGCCGGTAAGAACGAGGTCAATGCCCTCCTTCTCGACGATCGCTTTTATGACTTTTGCGATGGCAAGTGGCTCCACCTCTGTTTCTGTTTCAACAAGAATGGCGCGATCCGCTCCCATGGCCAGTGCCGTGCGAAGCGTTTCCTGACATTTTGAACCGCCAATCGAAACGGCGACGATTTCGTCGGCTGCGCCGCCTTCCTTCAGGCGGATTGCTTCTTCGACAGCAATTTCGTCGAAGGGGTTCATGGACATTTTTACATTCGCGGTTTCGACGGCCGTGTTGTCCGCTTTCACGCGTACCCGAACGTTGAAATCAATGACCCGCTTAACGGCAACTAATATTTTCATTGGGAACTCGTAGCCTTGAAAATGATTTGCCCGGCGGGTTTGCAACTGGCTAGCCAGCCAAGAGGCTGACATTGGTTGCAGTCACCGCGCTGCGCTTTTCGCAGTGCACAATAAGGGCGCGCAGGAAAGCTGTCAATTCCGGGGAAGGGGGGGGAGACGGTGGGGAGGGGCCTTAACGATTGGCCCCTGGGCGCCAGAGAACGTCCTTCTTGCCGTTGTCGTTCAGATGGCGGGCAAGAACGAACAGAAGGTCGGAGAGGCGGTTCGCATAATGAACGGCGAGAGAGTTCAGGCTCTCCTTTTCAGCCAGTTCCGTCATTTCCCGCTCGGCCCGGCGGACAACGGTGCGCGCAAGGTGGAGATGAGCTGCGGCTGGCGTGCCTCCCGGCAGAACAAAGGAATCAAGGGGGGCGAGGTCGGCGTTGATTGCATCGATTTCTTTTTCCAGGCGTTTGACCTGAGGTTCGACAATGCGCAGGGCCTCGCCCTTGCCCGCTTCCGGCGTGGCAAGATCGGCGCCAAGGTCGAAGAGGTCGTCTTGAATCCGGCAAAGTATTTCATCGATTTCGCCGCTTGTATGAAGGCGCGCGATGCCGATGATGGCGTTTGCCTCATCAACCGTGCCATAGGTGGCAACCCGCAAATCATGTTTTGAGACGCGCTTTCCGCCTCCAAGAGAGGTTTGTCCTTTGTCGCCGCCCCGTGTGTAGATTTTTGTAAGTCGGACCATCGCGCTTCAACTAATTCTGCATTGTAAGAAAAAGCATCAAAACAAAAAGAGCAACGGTTACCCCTTGTGCAAAAACACGCCATCGCATGAGCGTATTGGAATGTTTTGCATTGAATCCGCCACCACGGATCATGGTGACGATGCCGGTCACCAATATGGCGAGGGTTGCAAACAGCGCCAGCCCAACGAGATAGGGTAGAATTTCGATCAGATCCACCATGGAAGAAGATTAGCTCGGGACGTAGGAAAGACCCAGCAAAAAGAAATATTTCCGGGCGTTAGATGCTTTCCGTCGGAAAGAATTCTTCCACGATGGCCCGATCCACCAGCGCCAAAAATTCCGCGCTTGAAAGATGCGTTTCCGCGTCCTCACCCACTGCGCAAACGGCCCGGCCATCGGATGGGTGTGGGGCTGACATGGTATAGCTTTCCGTCTTGGTCTCGGAATTGGGATAACCCATCGATGCATTTAGCGTCGCCACAAAAGCGTTGGCCTCATCTATGCTTGAAAATTCCAGATATTTCGTCATGACAGCGTGATCCCGTATTTATTGGCAAGGTAGGTTAGTGTCTGATGAAACTGCGCGTCTGAAAGCGCAACGCCATTTTGAAGAATGAGTTCCGCGACCGTGATGTCCGTCCCCGGACCCCCAACATCAAACGTCTTGGTGCTGGACAGAACATCTGTCGTCGCATTGGACGCTGTACCCACAGTCGCCAGACCGTTCACATAAAATTTTACACTTGCTCCATCATGGCGAAGTGCCAAGACGTAATTGGTATTGGTTGCAGCAGCCGTCATTGAAGCAAGGGTTGTAATGCCAGAGGCATTGTTTATATAGCGCCCGTCAAATTGACCCGCGGATCGCGTGAAGACCCCCCAGGCGCTTGCTCCAGCATCGTTTAAAGAGAAGAAAACCCGAGCATTGTCCTTCAACGTGCCGCCGGTTCGGATCACTGCGAAGATCGTTTTTTGGGGCTGTGCCCAAATTTCGTTTGTGTTGAAGCTATTGTCGAGTCGCAAAACATCGTCGGTTGCATCACCGTCAACGCCCGGAAGACCATTAACGCCGGATACAACATAAGCGGGTTGCAACGTCGCCGTGGCTTGCGTGGCGTGATTGCCGCTGCCGGAAATGTCATTCCACTGAGAGACATTGCCGGAATTCAGCGTGAACGGCGAACGGTTGCCAGCCATCCAAAGTGTGAGGCCGGGGACGTCTGCCGGGGAAAAGGCCGACGCCCCGACCGGAAGCGTCCCCGGGGAGCCAAGCATTATTCCATCTCCGAGATGTAGAGTGTCACGTCTGCGCTGGCGCGGATGGCAGCGATATGGGTGTCGCGTCCGGCTTTTCCCTGACCCATGGAGAGGTAGAGATACGCACCACCGGGAAGATAGTGATCCGTCGCTGCTGCCGTTACGGTCGAATTGCCACTGCGGATAAAACACGGCCCCGTCGCATAAACGGTGATTGTGCAGGTGGCCGCATCGAAGGCGGTCGCATTTCTGGCGCTGGTTGCCGTTACGCTGAGGCTATGGGCGTTGCCAGCCTTGAGGCGCATGGCCTGGATCGGAATGTTATCAGCATCGCGGGGAAGAAGCGTTGTCATTGAGGGGCTCCTTAAATTGGTAAGAAGGGAAATTCAGGCAAAAAAAAGCGCCCACCGGCTTTGCCGCGGGCGCACATCCTTTAAGGATAAATAGGATTTTATTCCCTTTTTGGGGATTTGTCAATGGCGGAGTTGTTAGTTTCGCTTTGTCAGCAGGCCTCGGGTAATCACCTGGGCTTGAATTTCGCCGGCCCCTTCGAAGATGTTGAGAATGCGTGCGTCGCAAAGGACGCGGCTGATCGGATATTCCTGGGCATAGCCATTGCCGCCATGGATCTGAAGGGCGTTGTCCGCCGCCGCCCAGGCAACTCGGGCTGCCAGCAATTTCGCCATGCCCGCCTCGACGTCACAGCGCCGGTCCGCATCCTTCTCGCGGGCGGCAAAATAGCAGAGTTGCCGCGCCAGCATGATTTCCGCCGCCATCGATGCGATCTTTCCGGCAACCCGTGGGAATTCGTAGATGGGTCGGCCAAACTGGATGCGGTCCAGACCATAGCGCAGGCCAAGTTCCATCGCATTCTGGGCAACGCCGATGGCGCGCGCTGCTGTTTGAACACGCGCGCTCTCGAAGGTGGCCATCAATTGCTTGAAGCCTTCGCCTTCCTTTTCGCCAAGCAAATTTTCAGATGCCACCTCGAAATTGTCGAAGCCGATTTCGTATTCCTTCATGCCCCGATAGCCAAGCACCTTGATTTCGCCACCGGACATGCCTTCGCCAGGGAAGGGGTCGGCTTCCGTACCGCGCGGCTTTTCTGCGAGGAACATGCTCAACCCTTTGTAACCTTTTTCTTCTGGGTTGGTTCGCGTTAGAAGCGTCATAAGATCTGCGCGTGCCGCATGGGTGATCCAGGTTTTGTTTCCGGTGATACGGTAAGCGGTCTTGTCATCTTCCTGTGTGGCGCGCGTTCGTAAACTTGCTAAATCCGATCCAATATTCGGTTCCGTAAAGACGGCGGTGGGTAGAATTTCGCCGCTCGAAATACCAGGGAGAAAGCGTTCTTTCTGGGATTGCGTGCCGTGGTTGCGGATAAGTTCGCCGGCAATTTCGGACCGGGTGCCGAGCGAGCCAACGCCGATATAGCCACGGCTCAACTCTTCCGTAACGACGCACATCGTGAGCTTGCTTAGCCCAAGCCCGCCGAATTCCTCGGGGATCGTCAGCCCAAAGACGCCAAGTTCGCTCATCTGTTGAAGAATTTCGAGTGGAATAAGTTCGTCCTTAAGATGCCATTCATGGGCATGGGGGATGATTTGTTCGTCGGAGAAACGTTGGAATTGTTCGCGGATCATTTCCAGCGTTTCATCGGCAAGGCCAAGCTCGCAGAAGTTTCCGGTTTCCAGGCTGTCCTTTAGAAGTTCCGCCAGCCGCAGGCGAGCCGCATTCCCCCGATTGCTAAAGGCAAGGGTCGTCACCGCCGCCTCAGAAGCAAAGGCCATTTGGGCGCTTTGGGAAATGCCAAGATCGCTTGGGCGCACAATCTCGACCTGGCTCATCGGGATGCCGCCAATCATTTGCGCAAGATATTCCGCAAACGCAATTTCAAGGATAAGCGCTTCGCCTTCGTTGAATTTTCCTTCTTCTTCCAGACGGTTGGCCCAGCCAAGCAATTGGCGCAGGCCTTCCGCATAGGTTGCAAACCAGGCAAATCCGTGTACGGCGAATTGGTGGCGGTCGAGAAGAGCCCCATTGGTTTTGCCGTCTTTGACAACCAGGGATGTGATGGCAGCCTTCGCGCTTTCGACAAGCTGGTCGGCGGCCCCAAGGGCTGTTGCCGCGCATTCCAGAAGATTTGGAAGGGGGGCGGTTTTATCGGCGGCTAGGTTGCCCATGATCCTGTCCAGTCTGTTTCTTCGCAGAACAAGGCTCGCTGCGATGGTTTGCGTTGCGAGCGGGTGGAACGGTGGTCGGGTGAAGCTGAACCGCGCTTAGGCCTCTATGGCGTCCTCTAAGGTGCGCAGTCCGGGGCGTTTCGCCTGAACCAGGACCGCCATGTTGCCTGGCTTGTGCTGGTTTTTCCACATTTTGGTATGGGCCCGCGCAATATCTTTCCAGGCGAAAACCTCGGACATGCAGGGGTCAATCCGCCGTTCGATCACCAGCCGGTTTGCCTGGCTTGCCTGCTTCAGATGGGCAAAATGGCTGCCTTGAATCCGTTTTTGGCGCATCCACACGAAACGCGCGTCGAATGTAAGGTTGAACCCGGTCGTGCCGGCGCAGAAAACAACCATGCCGCCCCGTTTTACAAGTAGGCAGGAAACAGGGAAGGTCTGTTCGCCCGGATGTTCGAAAACGCAATCGACGTCTACGCCTTTCCCGGTAAAATCCCAGACGGCGCGTCCGAATTTGCGGCATTTTTTCATATAGGCGCCATAGGCTTCCGTATCATCAACGTCTGGAAGTGGCCCCCAGCAATCAAAATTCTTGCGATTGATGGCGCCTTTCGCACCCAGGGATTTTACAAAATCAATTTTGTCATCATCGGAAACGATGCCGATGGCATTGGCCCCTGCGGTTGCAATGAGCTGAATGGCCATTGAGCCGAGGCCCCCGGAAGCCCCCCACACCAAGACGTTGTGGCCGGGCCGCAGGATATGCGGCCGATGTCCGAACAACATGCGATAGGCCGTTGCCAGCGTCAGCGTGTAGCAGCTGCTTTCTTCCCAGGTTAAATGCTTGGGGCGCGGCATCAATTGTTGTGTCTGGACCCGTGCAAACTGCGCGAAAGAACCATCCGGCGTTTCGTAACCCCATATCCGCTGGGATGCGGAAAGCATTGGATCGCCACCGTTGCATTCCTCATCATCGCCGTCATCCTGATTGCAATGGACAACGACTTCGTCACCCACCTTCCAATTCGTCACTTTGTTGCCAACGGCCCAGACGATGCCAGATGCATCCGATCCGGCAACGTGAAAATCCGCCTTGTGAATGTCGAAGGGAGACACCGGCGTGCCAAGCGCTGCCCAGATGCCATTGAAATTGACGCCAGCCGCCATGACCAGAATCAGCACTTCGTGAGAGTCGATTTCAGGCGTCGGAAGAATCTCATCCTGCATGGCCTTTTCCGGCTCGCCATGCCGTTCGCGTCGAATGGCCCAGCCATGCATGTTTTTCGGGACATGGCCGAGAGGCGGAATTTCACCGATGTCGTAAAGGTCTTTTTTCTCCGCCTGGGTATTCAACGCGGTCGCCTCGGCCGATTTGGTCATCGTTCTTTCGTCTCCGTCCTTCGAGTGCCCCTAGGCAAGGTGGATTGTTCTTGAAAGGGAGTACATCTAGCACTGCACAAAAAAATTTTGCAACGCAAAAGATATTAGTTTATTTCATGACTTAGATGGTTTGCGAAATAATAAACCTCAATTTTTGGCGGGTTTTGAAAGACAACAATCGTTTTGTGACGCGGTTGCAAAACCCTTAGCATCGGCAACCATGGATAAAATCGAAAAACAATCGTCAAAACAAGGGGCTTCAAATCAGGGGGCCGAAGATACTGCGCCAGCCAATCGGGGCAAACCGTGGCTTTTCCGGACCTATTCCGGCCACAGTTCGGCGGCGGCTTCGAACGCGCTTTACCGGACGAATCTGGCGCGGGGACAGACGGGCCTTTCCATCGCCTTCGATCTGCCGACACAGACCGGCTATGATTCGGATCACGAACTTGCGCGGGGCGAAGTTGGCAAGGTTGGTGTTCCGATCTCTCATTTAGGGGACATGCCGGCCCTTTTTGAGGACATCCCGCTGGATCGTATGAACACCTCAATGACGATCAATGCCAC
>CAYTAE010000008.1:3914-18762 GCA_964435655.1 uncultured Rhodospirillaceae bacterium | reverse complement strand
CCTATGTCATTCTGGACGAAGCGCAAAACACAACGGCCGTGCAGATGAAAATGCTGCTGACCCGCCTGGGCGAAAATTCTCGCATGACGATCACCGGCGATTTGACCCAGGTTGATCTTCCCCATGGCGTGGGCTCAGGCCTTGCGAACGCGCTTGAAATTCTTCAGACCGTTGAAGATGTGCGTATCGTTGAATTGGGGGATGCGGATGTTGTTCGCCATCCTTTGGTATCGGAAATCGTCCGTGCCTATGATGCGCGCGATCAAGGGAAAGATGCCCCGTCCTGCGCGCCACAAAGCGGGCCGCGCGATGTCTGAGACAAACACCACGTCGCCTCTGCCTGCGGTCGATGTCGCTATTTTGGATGGGCGCTGGGACCATGCCGTGCCGGACGTTGAAACCGTTATCCGTCGGGCCGCCCTTGCCGCCCTAGGCGCAAATGTGCCGCCGGTTTGTGCAGGCGAGGTCAGCGTTGCGCTGGTAAACGATGCCGAAATTCGCCGGTTGAACCGCGAGTATCGCCAGCAGGATTGTTCGACGAATGTCCTTTCCTTTCCGGATGAGGCGGCCGTAGCGATACCCGGCGCAGCTCCCGCCATGTTGGGCGATGTCGTTGTCGCCTTTGAAACGGCCAGCGCCGAAGCCGACGCGCAGGGACATGCGTTCATCGATCACCTGTGTCATCTTGTGGTGCACGGTGTGCTGCATCTTTTGGGTCACGACCACATGGAAGCCGCCGCCGCTGATGAAATGGAGAATCTGGAGCGCGATGTGCTTGGGCGTCTCGGCATTGCCGACCCTTACGCAACCCCATCCCGGCCTTTGCCGGCGGAGGAGGCATCGTGATGGCGGAAAAACCAGAGCCAGCACCGCGCGAACCTGCTGTGCATGAAGATGCGCCATCGGGTACGTGGTTCCGGAATTTGTGGAACCGGCTTCGCCGTCGCCACCGTGTCGTCGAAGGCACCCTGGGTGAGGCAATCGAGGACTTGATTCTTGATCGGGAAGAATCAGAAACGGCGATTGGTCCGGATCAACGTGTTCTTCTCGAAAATGTTCTCAAGCTTCGCAATGTCGCCATCAGCGACATCATGATGCCACGCGCTGATATCGTCGCCGTTGGTGCCGATGCGGCCCTTCAAGAAGTAGCGGGCATCATGAGCAAAAACGCGCATTCCAGGTTGCCGGTTTACCGGAAGACCCTTGATGACGTCATCGGCATCGTACATATCAAGGATCTTTTGCCCTGCATGGGCGAGGCGTCGGGGTTTCGCCTGTCGAAGATTGTTCGCCGCGCCCTGTTTGTTGCACCGACAATGCGCGTGCTCGATCTTTTGTTGCAGATGCGTGCAACCCGCATCCACATGGCCCTGGTCGTCGATGAATATGGCGGCGTCGATGGCCTGGTTACCATTGAAGACCTTGTGGAAGAAATTGTCGGCGAGATTGAGGACGAACACGACATCGAAGCGCCGCCGATGATCGTGCCACTTCATGACGGCTCGCTTCTTGTCGATGCCCGGGCCGAGATGGAAGCGCTTGAGGCGCGAATTGGCAAGGCGTTGTTGACCGACAGAGATGAAGACATAGATACCCTTGGCGGCCTTGTTTTCTACCTGGCAGGTCGTGTGCCGGGCCGTGGCGAAATCATCCGCCATCCCTCCGGGATCGAGTTTGAAGTGCTTGAAGCCGACGCCCGGCGCATTCGCCGGATTCGTGTTCGCAGCCTTCCGGAACCGTCGCCCGACGATGGGTGAGGCGTCTTTCGTCTTGCGGCTATCCGTTTTCGGGTGGGCGCGTGGCTTGCGTGGGCGCGTGGGTGCCATGCCTGGCTGGCAGCGTTATGGACTGGCGCTTTTGCTGGGGGCGCTTGGTGCTCTGGCGATGCCGCCCTGGCATGGGCTGCCTCTTCTTCTGCTAGCCTTTCCGGGCCTGATCTGGCTGATCGAAACGGCGCCCGGTCCCCGTAGCGCCTTTTTCATCGGCCTTGCGTTCGGCTTTGGCCATTTTTTAATCGGTGTTCACTGGATCGCGCACGCCTTTCTCGTTGACGCGGACCGTTTTGCCTGGCTGGCACCGCTCGCCATTCCGGGGCTGGCTCTTTATCTCGCTCTTTTTCCGGCGGCAGCTGCCCTTGCCTTTCGTTTGTTGATGGGCTCGCTTGGCCGGCGTGCCTGGCATCGCTGTCTTCTTTTTGCGCTGACATGGGTTGTGTTCGAATGGCTGCGCGGGCATTTGTTGACCGGGTTTCCATGGACGCTTCTGGGCCATGGCTGGATCGTTTCCGAGACGATGGTCCAGACCGCCGCCGTTTTTGGCAGTTATGGCCTAAGCGTTGTCATGGTGATCGCAGCGACGATGCCAAGCCTGCTGGCAGAGGAAAAACCGCGTGTTGCGATCCGGTCCCTGCTTGGGACGTTGTTGCTTCTGTTGTTTTTTTGGGGCGGCGGCGCGCTGCGTTTGGCGGGTGCCGAGGTGCCGTTGACCGATAGGCCGTTGACCGAGGCCGGTGTGCATCTGCGCCTTGTGCAGGCAAACATTCCGCAAAGGCTTAAATGGCGGCCCGATCTTCAGAGACGCCATCTCGACCGACATCTCGCCCTGAGTTTGCGCAAAGGCTTCGATCGCGCGACGGTCGTGATCTGGCCCGAGATGGCGGTCCCCTATTTGCTTGGGCGCGATCCGAAATTGCGTCGGCATCTGGCCCAGGCGGTGCCAAAGGGCGGCTTGCTTCTGACCGGGGCGCCGCGCCGGTCACCGGGGGCCAAGGGCGCAGCACCTTCGAATGGGGTCGTTGCCTTGGATGAACGAGGGGGCATCGTCGGTGGTTATGACAAATTTCACCTCGTGCCCTTTGGCGAATATGTGCCGTTGCGGGATCTTTTGCCGATTTCGCGCCTCGTGCCGGGCATCGGTGATTTTCATCGCGGGCCAGGCCCGGTGACCCTTGCCCTTGGTTCCTTGCCGCCTTTAAGCCCGCTTATTTGCTACGAGGCGATTTTTCCGGGTGCGGTTCTTGAGAAGACGGCCCGGCCGCGCTGGTTGCTGAACGTGACGAACGACGCCTGGTTTGGGAAAAGCGCCGGGCCCTATCAACATTTTGCGGCGGCGCGCCTGCGTGCCGTCGAAGAGGGTCTGCCTCTCGTGCGGGCGGCGAACACAGGCATTTCGGCAATCATCGATCCCTATGGCCGGGTGCTGCGGCGTCTCGACCTTGGCGTTGCAGGGGTGCTGGACGGGCCGTTGCCGGCGGCGCTAAATCCGCCACCCTATGGACGTTTTGGAGATTGGGGGCTGCTTGGCTTTCTGTTGGCCGGTTTTGGGCTGCTTGGCGCCCTGGGACGGCGGCACCCCATAAGGTTGTAAATCAAGAAAATTGACATCATACGGTTGTATGCTACTTTTTTTTGAACGGTCGGTTTTTGTAGCAGGTACCCGAATGAACGCATCCGTCATCGCTGAAAAAGCAGGCACTTCGCGTAAAAGCGGACGGCGAAAAAGCAGCGGCCCGAACCCTGTCGACATTCATGTCGGCGCCCGCGTGCGCCTGCGCCGCACCCTGTTGGGCATGACTCAGGAAAAGCTTTCCCGGGCCATCGGCCTGACCTTTCAGCAGGTTCAAAAATATGAGCGCGGCACCAATCGCATTGGGGCCAGCCGGTTGCATGAACTAAGCCAGGTGCTTGATGTGCCGGTGTCTTTCTTCTTCGACGATTTGGATGTTGCGAAAAACGGCGAGACGACTTTGGTCGGTGAGCTGCGCGACGGCGCACCGCCGCCTTTCGAGGGGGATCCGATGGCCAAGCGCGAAACG
Organism: uncultured Rhodospirillaceae bacterium; assembly: GCA_964435655.1. Classification (GTDB taxonomy): domain Bacteria; phylum Pseudomonadota; class Alphaproteobacteria. The sequence goes on along the minus strand of CAYTAE010000008.1, from coordinate 14,948 downwards.
CTTCGCCTTGTTCGCGCCTATTACCGGATCAAAAGCCCGGCCCTTCGCAAGCAGATTCTTGATCTGACGCGATCCCTCGCCGAAGCCGCGCCGGATGGGGCTGACGCGGCGGAATAACGCGCCATAACGCGGCCGCTGCTCTGGCCCCGGCCGCCGCCCATATTTCCGGTTGTCACAGGCCCGCCATCGCTGCTTGACGGCTTGTCGAAAGACTGCGACAAAATCGCCTGACCAAACCCGGCGGCGCGCCTCGATTTTCTATTGCAAATTCGGCTTGATGAACCGTGAAAGCGGGGCGGCGCAAATCCCTGATAATCGGAGGAAGCAACGTTGCGTAACGGCGAGTATTTCTTCACCAGTGAGTCAGTATCGGAAGGGCACCCGGACAAAGTCTGCGACCGAATTTCGGACGCCATTGTCGATACTTTTTTAGCGGCGGATTCAAAGGCGCGCGTTGCTGTCGAAACCCTGGTTACAACGAACCGGATTGTGCTTGCCGGCGAGGTTCGTGGGCCCGCGTCCATCACCAGCGACAACCTTGAAGAAGTTGCGCGCCAAGCAGTTCGCGCCATCGGGTACGATCAGGAAAATTTTCATTGGAAGGATGCGGAGGTCTCCGTCTACGTCCACAGCCAGTCCGAAGACATTGCCATGGGGGTCGACGCGAAAGGCAACAAGGACGAAGGGGCCGGCGACCAGGGGATCATGTTTGGCTATGCCTGTCGCGAAACGGACGTGCTGATGCCGGCGCCGGTTCACTATGCCCATGGGATTCTTCGCGCCCTTGCCGAGGCGCGCCACACTGGGGCCGCGCCGGGCCTAGGACCGGATTCAAAAAGCCAGGTGACTCTTGAATATCTTGACGGCAAGCCCGTGCGCGCGACATCGGTTGTCGTTTCAACCCAGCACGCGGCGGAACTTGACCAGCGGGAAATTCGCGACATCGTGCGCCCTTATGTTGAAGCTGTGCTTCCGGAAGGCTGGATGTGCCCCGACGAAGAATTTTACGTAAACCCGACGGGGCGCTTCGTCATTGGCGGTCCCCACGGGGACGCCGGGGTCACGGGCCGCAAAATCATCGTCGACACTTATGGCGGCGCGGCCCCCCATGGGGGCGGTGCCTTTTCCGGCAAGGACCCGACGAAGGTTGACCGTTCGGCAGCTTATGCGGCCCGCTATCTGGCAAAGAATGTCGTCGCCGCCGGTCTGGCGGAACGCTGTACGATTCAGCTTGCTTACGCGATCGGCGTTTCAAAACCACTTGCGGTGTATATCGACACCCATGGCACCGGTTTTGCGGATGAAGGCGTGCTTGCCGATGTGTTGTGCGATCTTGTGGATCTTTCGCCGCGCGGTATCCGCGAACATTTGCATCTCGACCGCCCGATTTATGAACGGACGGCCGCCTATGGCCATTTTGGCCGAGTGCCGGAAGCCGATGGCGGGTTTTCGTGGGAGCGCCTGGACCTCGTCGATGCCTTGCGGGCCGCTTTTCAGCGGGCGTAGGGCCTTATTCGATGGCGGAAGGTTCGATGGCAGACGGTCCGGTACAAAACCGGCGGCTCTATGGCCGGCGCCACGGGCACCGTCTGAAGCCTTCGCAGCGGGCCAGTCTGACGCGGCGCCTGCCGGAACTTGCCATTGTCCTGGCCCCAACGGGCGCACCGGTTGATCCACAAACGCTTTTTCCTCAACCCCCGGACGCGATTTGGCTCGAAATTGGCTTTGGTGGCGGCGAGCATTTGATCTGGCAGGCCCAGGCCCATCCCGGCATTGGCTTTCTTGGGTGCGAGCCTTTCGTGAACGGCCTTGCCCGTCTTCTACGCTGCGTCGAAGACGAAAATCTGCAAAATATCCGCGTTTTTCCGGACGACGCCCGGCTTCTTCTTGGGGCGCTGCCCGACGCCTGTCTGGATCGTGTCTTTCTTCTCTTTCCGGACCCATGGCCAAAGACGCGCCACCACAAACGGCGGTTCGTCTCGGTGGAAAACCTGCGTTCGCTCGCCCGGGTCATGAAGGATGGGGCAGAACTGCGCCTGGCTAGCGACGACATGGGGTATGTGGGCTGGATGCTGCGTCACCTACTGGCCGATGCCAATTTTACCTGGGATGCCTTGACCCCTGCGGATTGGTGCGTTCGGCCCGCAGACTGGCCGGAAACCCGCTATGAGGCGAAAGCGATTCGCCAGGATCGGCGGCCTGCCTATCTGCGATTTCGCCGTTCTTCGCGGTCCTAGATCCGTGGCGGGCGTAAAGCCGGCGGCCCAATTGGCGGAAAAAGGTTGAAGGAACCTTGGAATTCTCTATATTTTACGCCAGAGTTCCCAAGCCACAGAAACGTTGAACGATCAAAGAAGGTGGGCCTGCGGCCCGCTTTTTTGTTTTTTGGGCCGATGTTTTGGTCATGAGACGGGTATGAGCGGACGGGCATGAACGCAGTGGGTGAAAAAATGGCCGGGCCAATCGAGGCGATGATTGCGCCGTCCCTGGAATCGATGGGCTATGAAATTGTGCGCGTCCTTTTCACCGGCGGTGGGTCGCCGACCCTGCAGGTGATGGCAGAGCGTCGCGATGGTGTCGGCATGACAGCGGAGAACTGCGCGGAGATGAGCCGGGCAATCTCGGCGCTTCTTGATGTCGAGGACCCGATTTCCGGGCCTTACGATTTGGAGGTCAGCTCACCTGGGATTGACCGGCCGCTGGTGCGCCGCGAGGATTTTTCCAGATTTGCCGGCCAGTTTGTGAAGATCGAAGCCGTCCGCGCCATTGATGGCCGTCGACGGTTTCAGGGGAAGCTCCTTGGGCTTGACGGGGATTGCGTCCGGGTTGAACACAAGGGCGAAACGGTGGCTCTCGATTTTGACAATGTCCGGCGAGCGAAACTTCTGCTCACCGATGAATTGATTGCACAAGCAGCGAAACTTCAAAGCGTAGACTAGGACATAGAAACGGTCATGGAAGTTGGAACCATATTAGAGCCGAGGCCCGAGCTTTTACAGGTGGCGGAAAGCGTTGCCCGTGACAAAGGCATTCAGCCGGATGAAGTCTTGGAAGCGATGGAACAGGCCATTCAAAAGGCCGGTCGCTCAAAATATGGACGCGAACATGACATTCGCGCCACGATTGACCGCAAGAACGGCGCGATCGAATTGATGCGCTATACCGAAGTGGTTGACGAAATTGAGAATGAAATCACGCAAATCGGTCTTGCGGATGCGCAAAAGCAAAAGTCGGATGCCGTAATTGGCGAGTTTTTGATTGAGGTGTTGCCGCCGATTGATTTCGGGCGCGTTGCCGCGCAAACGGCAAAGCAGGTCATCGTTCAAAAAGTACGCGAAGCAGAACGCGAACGCCAATATGAGGAATACAAAGACCGCATTGGCGAAATTGCAAACGGCCTTGTTAAACGCAGTGAGTTTGGCAACCACATGATTGTGGACATGGGCCGGGCGGAAGCGTTGCTGCGCCGCGACGAGACCTTGCCGAGAGAGGTCTTCCACAATGGCAATCGCGTACGTGCCTATATCTATGACGTGCGAAAAGAGCCACGCGGCCCGCAGATTTTCCTTTCGCGCACCCACCCCCAGTTTATGGCAAAGCTTTTTGCCCAGGAAGTGCCGGAGATTTATGACGGCATTATTGAAATGCGGTCGGTGGCCCGCGACCCCGGAAGCCGTGCAAAAATCGCAGTGCTTTCCAATGACGCAGCGATTGACCCCGTTGGTGCCTGTGTCGGCATGCGCGGCAGCCGCGTTCAGGCCGTGGTCAGCGAGCTTCAGGGCGAGAAGGTCGATATTATCAAATGGTCGCCGGATCCCGCGACGTTCATCGTGAACGCGATGGCGCCGGCGGAAGTGACGAAAGTGGTGCTGGATGAAGAACAAAAGCGGGTCGAAGTTGTTGTTCCGGACGATCAGCTCAGCCTTGCCATTGGCCGACGCGGTCAGAACGTGCGTCTCGCCTCGCAATTGACGGGCTGGGACATTGATATCCTGACCGAAGCAGAAGAATCCGAGCGCCGCAGTGAAGAATTCCGAACACGTTCGCAGGTGTTTACGGATGCGCTGGATGTGGATGAGGTGATTGCACATCTGCTGGTGACGGAAGGGTTCACGAGCGTTGAAGAGGTGGCCTTCGTGCCGGTCGAAGACATCGCCGGAATTGAAGGCTTCGACGAAGACGTCGGTGGCGAACTTCGCAAGCGTGCCCGGGATTACATCGAAACCCAGACGGAAAAACTCGCCACGCAACGCAAAGAACTTGGCGTGACGGACGAGGTTGCGACGGCAGAGGGTGTGACCCCGGCCATGCTGGTTCCGTTTGGCGAAAATGATGTGAAAACTCTCGACGACCTGGCCGATCTTGCAAGCGACGAACTGCGCGATATTGTTGGCCGCAACACTCTGACGACAGCTGCCGCCGATGCCATCATCATGGCGGCGCGCGCCCATTGGTTTGAAGGCGAAGAAGGCGCGGAAGTGGCTGAAGCGGACGGAGAGGAACCGGAAAAAACCTGACCCGGGCAAGAAATTTCCAGGGGCTTTTTGGCCCGGAGGTTTTGATCTTGAGAGATCACAACTTTGACCAACAATGACAAGAAGTGAATTTGGCCGATCCCATGACAGATACGAACGAACCAGAAGAGCAAAAAAAGACGCCGCTTTCGCTTAAGCGTCCCGGACGGCTGGAACTAAAGAAAACTGTCAAGGCCGGTCAGGTGCAACAGAGCTTCTCGCGCGGCCGGACCAAGGCCGTGACCGTCGAAGTGCGCAAGAAGCGGACCTTCTCGAAGGACGCCGCCGGCGACATGGCGGAAGTCAAGGCGGTCGAGGCGGCGGCGGAAGCCGAGGACGTCGCGGAAACGGCAAGCGGGCTTGGTCTTACGGAAGAAGAACGCAGCGTACGCGCGCGCGCATTGCAGAGCGCGGAGGCCACGGCATCTGAGGCGGAAGCGTTGTTTACGACCGCGCCGCCCAAGGAAGAGGACGCCGAGTCAGCAGAGGTCACGGCTGAGGCCGAGGTCGAGGCCACAGCCGATGCGCCGCCCGTCCCGGAAGCGGCGCCGCCGTCCGTTGTCCCGGAACGCCATGAGGAAAAAACAGGACGGGTTGAAATCGGCGAGGATGGCAACGCGCTTTCCGCCGTGACGGCACGCATTCGCGAAAAGGAAGGCCAGGGGCGGCGAAAGCCAGCGCCGAAACGGGTGCCGCCGGTCAGCCGTTCAGAGCCGCGCCGTCGCGCTGGCAAACTGACAATTTCAAAAGCGTTAAACGAAGACGATCGCATTCGCAGCCTCGCCTCCGTCCGCCGCGCCCGCGAGCGCGAAAAGCAAGGGGAAGGCTTTGATCCTGATTCCGGAAAAATCTTTCGGGAGGTCACAATCCCCGAGGTGGTAACGGTTCAGGACCTTGCCAACCGCATGGCAGAACGCGCCGTCGATGTCATTAAGGCGCTGATGAAAATGGGCGTGATGGCAACCGTCAATCAGACGATCGATGCCGATACGGCAGAATTGATCGTTTCCGAGTTTGGTCACCGAGCCAAGCGCGTAAGCGAAGCAGACATCGAGATCGGATTAAAAGGCGAAACGGATTTGGACGAGTCGTTGCAGGCGCGCGCGCCGGTCGTCACGGTCATGGGGCATGTGGATCACGGGAAGACGTCGCTTTTAGACGCGCTTCGAAAAACCGACATTGTTGCCCGCGAGGCAGGTGGGATTACCCAGCACATCGGCGCCTATCAGATACAGCTTCAGGGTGGCAACACCATCACCTTCCTGGACACGCCGGGCCATGAAGCTTTTTCGGCAATGCGCGCGCGCGGTGCCCAGGCGACGGACATCATTGTGCTGGTTGTTGCCGCCGATGATGGCATCATGCCGCAGACGGTGGAGGCCATTCGTCACGCGCGTGCGGCGGAAGTCCCCATCATTGTTGCCATCAACAAAATCGACAAACCGGGCGCCGATACAGACCGGGTTCGCACGGAGCTTCTGCAACATGAAGTTGTCGTGGAATCAATGGGTGGCGATGTTTTGGCCGTCGAGGTTTCTGCGAAGGCCGGGACAAATCTCGACAAACTGGAAGAAGCCATCCGGTTGCAGGCAGAAATACTGGACCTGAAGGCAAACCCGGATTGCAAGGCGGAAGGCGTCGTTGTTGAGGCAAAGCTTGAACGTGGGCGTGGTGCCGTTGGCACGTTCCTTATTCAGCGTGGGACGCTTCGTGTCGGTGATATTTTTGTCGCCGGCAGCGAGTGGGGCCGCGTTCGCGCCCTGATCGATGACAGGGGAAACACGGTGACGGAGTCTGGCCCTTCCATGCCGGTTGAAATTTTGGGATTGAGTGGTGTGCCCATGGCGGGCGATGACGTCGTCGTTGTCGACAGCGACGCGCGTGCCCGCGAAATCGCAGAATACCGCCAGGGTCGCGAGCGCAATCTGGTGGCGACAAAGAAAGCACGCGGGACTCTTGAAGAAATGCTTTCCAAAATTTCCAGCGGTTCGGTGAAGGAACTACGGGTTGTCGTCAAGGGTGATGTGCAGGGTTCCGTGGAGGCAATTGTGGGCAGCCTTGAAAATCTGTCCCAGGAAAACGAAGAAGTTGCCGTTGTTGTGCTGCATTCTGCCGTCGGTGGCATCAATGAATCGGACGTCACCCTGGCCCAGGCATCGAACGCCTTGATCATTGGCTTTAACGTGCGTGCAAACCCCCAGGCGCTGATCCATGCAAAGCGCGAGGGAATCGATATCCGCTATTACTCCGTCATTTATGACGTGACGAATGACGTAAAGGCGGGGCTTGAAGGCATGCTGTCGCCGATACGCAGCGAAGAGCAGCTCGGCAACGCCGAAATTCGGGAGGTGTTTAATGTCTCCAAGGTCGGGAAAGTTGCCGGCTGCATGGTCACGGATGGGTTGGTCCGTCGGGGTGCCGGCGTTCGGCTGTTGCGTGACAGCATCGTCATTCGTGAAGGAAAGTTAAGCACCCTCAAGCGATTCAAGGATGAAGTGAAGGAAGTGCGTTCCGGCAATGACTGCGGGATGGCGTTTGAAAACTATCAGGACATCCGGGTCGGAGACGTGATCGAATGCTTTGAGGTCACCGAGACAGCGGCAAAGCTGTAAGGCTTTTTGCTGCGTTCCCAGAGTTCTGTTCGGAAAAAACCCAGAGTTCTGTTCGGAAAAAACAATGGCTTCTTCCCGGGGCAAGGCCCCTTCCCAGCGACAATTGCGTGTCGGCGAAGAAATCCGCCATGCCCTTGCCGACATTTTAAGATGCGGTCATTTTCGCGACCCGGTTCTGCGCAATACACCGATCACGGTGACGGAAGTGCGCGTCACGCCGGATTTGCGCCGGGCCATTTCTTTTGTCACGCCCCTTGGCGGCGAAGGCATGGAAACGGTTCTCTGCTCGTTGCGCCGCGCGGCGGCCTATCTGCGCGGCCAGCTTTCCCACCACGCCAAGCTGCGCCACGTTCCGGAACTTGATTTTCAGCCGGATGTTTCCTTTGAAGCCGTCGATCGGCTTGAAGCGCTGCTGCACCCGCAAAAAACATCCGATGACGTTGCCGACACGGCCAAACCATCGGGTCCGCAAGACGATGGCGCGTAGACGCTGCGGCGACCCGGTTCATGGCTGGCTGATCGTTGACAAGCCGAAGGGGATGACATCGGCAAAGGCGGTGGCCGTCGTGCGCAAACATTTAAACGCCGCCAAGGCTGGCCATGGGGGCACCCTTGACCCCGAGGCGACGGGCATTTTGCCCATTGCCCTTGGCGAAGCCACAAAAACGGTGGCTTATGCGATGGGCGGGGAAAAAAAATGCCGTTTTCTTGTCCGCTAGGGCGGGGCGCGGGACACGGACGATATGGAAGGTGCGGTGACGGCGGAAAGTCCGGTTCGCCCGACCGAGGCGCAAATCCTGGCCGCCCTTCCTGCTTTTACAGGGGCCATCGCCCAGGTGCCGCCAAATTATTCCGCTGTCAAGGTGGCGGGCAAACGGGCCTACGCGCGCGCGCGCGCGGAAGAAACGGTGACGCTTGCCCCGCGAACGGTGCATATCCACGGGTTTCGGCTTCTCGAGGTGCCGGATGCGGATCACGCGGCATTTGAGGCCATTTGCGGCAAGGGCACCTATATACGCGGCCTTGCGCGCGACCTTGGCACCGCCCTTGGTACGTTTGGCTGCATTGCGGAACTGCGTCGTCTGGCTACCGGCCCGTTTACGGAAAAACAGGCAATTTCACTGGATTGTCTGACTTCTCTCGGGCATGATGCCGCCGCGGCGAGGCACCTGCTTCCCGTTGAGGCCGGGCTGGACGACATCCCGGCTTTGGCTTTGACGGAAGAACAGGCGGTTCGGCTTCGGCACGGACAGTCCATTCAGATGCTTTTGCGCGAAGATCACCGGCAGGTTCGGGCGCGCGCGGCCTTCGAAGAAGGGGGCGCGATTGTTTGTGCCATGTCGGCCGGCCGGCCGGTTGCGATGGCGCGGTTGGCCAAAGGCAAGCTTCACGCGCTGCGTGTATTAAATTTGTAGGGAAAGAGACGATGTCGATTACAGCTGAGAAGAAACAAGACCTTATCAAAGAATATGCTCTGAAAGATGGCGACACGGGTTCGCCGGAGGTGCAGGTTGCTATCCTGAGTGAGCGAATCAAAAACCTGACCGAGCATTTCAAGGAACATAAAAAAGACAACCATTCGCGTCGCGGTTTGCTGAAGATGATCAGCCAGCGGCGGCGGCTTCTCGATTATTTGCGGAAGACGGGTGTCGATCGCTATGACGCGATAATCAAGCGTCTTGGCATAAGAAAATAATAGATTAAGAGCAGGCCGTTGCGGCAAGGAGGCGCCTGTGATGGTGCGTCTTTGGCCCGATGAAGGGCTTTACGCTGCGCGTGCCGTGGATTGTTGGATGGAAGGAAGATTGAATGTTTAACGTGACACGTAAGGAAATTCTTTGGGGCGGCAGAAAGCTTGTTCTGGAAACCGGAAAGATTGCCAGGCAGGCAGATGGCGCGGTGTTGGTAACCTACGGAGAAACCTCCGTTCTGTGCACCGTTGTTGGCGCGAAGAAGGCAAAGGAAGGAATCGATTTTTTCCCCCTTACGGTGAACTATACGGAAAAAACCTACGCGGCAGGGAAAATCCCCGGTGGTTTTTTTAAACGCGAAGGCCGCCCAGGCGAAAAGGAAACCCTTGTCTGCCGTTTGATCGATCGACCGATCCGGCCGCTGTTTCCCGATGGTTTCCGCAACGAAGTGCAGGTCATCTGCACGGTGTTAAGTCACGATTTTGAAAACGACCCGGACATCGTTGCCATGGTCGGCACGTCTGCGGCGCTGGCAATTTCCGGCATTCCTTTCCAGGGCCCCATCGCGGCCGCCCGGGTTGGCTATGTTGATGGCAAATATGTCCTCAATCCCCAGATTGAAGAATTGGCAGATTCGAATTTGAACCTGGTTGTCGCCGGGACCAAGGGCGGCGTGCTGATGGTTGAATCGGAAGCGAACGAGCTTTCCGAGGACGTCATGCTGGCGGCGGTCATGTTCGGCTATCAGGAATTTCAGCCGGTGATCGATGCGATCGCCGAAATGGCGAGCGAATGCAGCAAGCCGGCGTGGAAGCTGCCGGCCCCTGATGCCTCCGCCGACACCCTGGCTGCGGCTGTGCGGAAAAAGTCGGAAGCCGATTTGCGTGACGCTTACAAGATCACGGAAAAACAGGCTCGTTCCGAACGGCTGGGCGAAATCCGCAAGGAACTTGCGGCGGCCCTGGTAACGGAAGAAATTGGCGAAAACGCCGTTGGCAATGCCACGAAGAAAGTGGAAAAGACGATTGTCCGCAACGCCATTCTCGAAACCGGCGTTCGGATTGACGGTCGCGATACGACGACGGTTCGTCCCATTGTGGCCGAGGTTGGCACATTGCCGCGTGCCCATGGGAGTTCGCTTTTCACCCGGGGTGAGACCCAGGCCCTTGTTGTCGTCACCCTTGGCACTGGCCAGGACGAGCAGTTTATCGACGCCCTTGCCGGGGAATATCGCGAGCACTTTCTATTGCATTATAATTTCCCGCCTTTCTCCGTCGGCGAAGCTGGACGTGTCGGCTTTACGTCACGCCGGGAGGTTGGCCACGGCAAGCTTGCCTGGCGGGCGATGCATGCGTTGATGCCCAAAAAAGAAGACTTCCCCTATACGATCCGGATCGTTTCCGAGATTACCGAATCAAACGGGTCGTCCTCGATGGCCACCGTCTGTGGCTCATCGCTTGCCCTGATGGATGCCGGTGTGCCGCTGCAGCGGCCGGTTGCCGGCATTGCCATGGGCCTGATCAAGGAAGCCGACGACTTTGCCGTGCTTTCCGACATTCTCGGTGACGAGGATCATCTTGGCGACATGGACTTCAAGGTGGCGGGGACGGAAACCGGCATTACGGCCCTGCAGATGGACATCAAGATCACCGGGATTACGGAAGACATCATGCAAAAGGCGCTGGCCCAGGCGAATGGCGGCCGGATACACATTCTCGGCGAAATGATGAAAGCTCTGGATCATTCCCGCGATGATGTCAGCGACCATGCGCCGCGCATCACGACGCTGTCGGTGCCGAAGGACAAAATCCGCGAAGTGATCGGTACCGGTGGCAAGGTCATTCGCGAGATTTGCGAAACGACCGGCGCGAAGGTCGATATTGATGACGACGGCACGATCAAGGTTTCCTCGGTGGACAATGAATCCGCCGAAGCGGCCATTAAGTGGATCAAAGATATCGTTGCGGAACCGGAAATCGGCCATATCTATACAGGTAAGGTCGTCAAAATCATGGATTTCGGCGCTTTTGTGAATTTCCTCGGTGCGCGCGACGGCCTCGTGCATATCAGCGAATTGGCGCCGCGGCGTGTGGCCCAGGTGGGCGACGTCGTGCAGGAAGGCGAGATGGTCAAGGTCAAGGTGCTTGGCGTTGACGATCGAGGAAAGGTAAAGTTAAGCATTAAACTAGATTAGTTATTTATTTATGAATAAAAAAA
>CAYTAE010000008.1:0-3904 GCA_964435655.1 uncultured Rhodospirillaceae bacterium | reverse complement strand
AAGTTAAGCATGCGTGCCGTCGATCAGGAGACGGGCGAAGCGATTGAGAAGAAGGCCGACGACAAGCCGGCGGCCAGTTAGGCCTGGCGGCGAAAGCGGTCTTTGTGAAGGGAATGAACGCTAAGGAGGACCCTGCGTGAAAGCCTTGAACGCCCTTCTTCTTGCCGGAGGCGAAGTGCTTCCCCTCGTCGAGGGGGGCAAGGGGGTCGCTATTTCCACCGGCGAGAGTTCGGGCGCATGGGCGGCCATGGGCGGCATCGGTACTTTTTCCGGTGTGAATGCCGATAGCTACGATGCCGATGGCAACCCCATTCCTTATGTCTATCACGGGCGCAATCGCCGCGACCGCCATTTGGAACTGATCGCGCAATCCATTCGCGGCGGGATTGAGCAGGCGCGCATCGCCCATGACCTCGCAAATGGTCAGGGTCGGCTGAATTTGAACATCCTGTGGGAAATGGGCGGCGCAGAAACCGTTCTTCGCGGTATTCTCGATGGCGCGAAAGGCCTTGTTCACGGGGTCACCTGCGGGGCGGGTATGCCCTATCGCCTTGCAGAAATCAGCGCGCATTATGGCATTCACTATTATCCCATCGTCTCTTCGGCGCGCGCGTTCCGGGCGCTGTGGAAACGGGCCTATCATAAATTCTCGGACCTCCTGGGGGCTGTCGTCTATGAGGACCCATGGCGTGCCGGCGGACATAACGGGCTCAGCAACAGCGAAGATTCGAACGTGCCGGAAGACCCCTATCCACGCGTGCTCGCCATGCGCAAGCAGATGCGCGAATTTGGGCTTGGGGATACGCCGATCATTATGGCCGGTGGGGTTTGGTGTTTGCGGGAATGGGAAAACTGGATCGACAATCCGGAGTTGGGGCCGATCTGTTTTCAGTTTGGAACCCGGCCCTTGCTGACGAAGGAAAGCCCGATCCCGGAAAAGTGGAAACGCCGCCTGCTGGATCTAAGCGACGGCGATGTCGTTCTCAATCAGTTTAGTCCGACGGGCTTTTATTCTTCCTGCGTGAACAATGTGTTTCTTCATGAACTTGCCGGGCGAAGCGAGCGGCAGGTTGCCTATACGGTCGATCCCGTTGGCGAACACCAGATTGCCTTTCACATCGGTGCCAGAAAACGTGAGGTTTATCTCACGGCGCCGGACAAGGCCCGGGCGGATGGCTGGGTGTCGGCGGGTTATGGCGAGGCGTTGCGAACGCCGGATTCAACGCTCGTCTTCGTTGCTTCGGAAAAAGCGAAAGAAATCCGGATCGACCAGGTGAACTGCATGGGGTGTCTTTCCGCTTGTCGGTTCAGCAGCTGGTCTCAAGACGCCAGCGGCGCGACGGGCAAGAAACCGGACCCCCGCTCCTATTGCATTCAAAAGACGCTTCAGGAAATTGCCCATGGCGGCGATCTGGATCGCGAACTTATGTTCGCCGGCCATAATGCGTTTCGTTTTAAAACGGACCCTTTTTACGCAAACGGCTATATCCCAACGGTTCGCGAGCTGTTTACGCGGCTGTTGACCGGAGATTAATTTAAGGGCTGCCTAAAAAGCCATAAACATGGCGATATTGCTTGCCTTTTGACAAACAGCCACATTATTTTTGTGGGAATCAACACGAGGGAAAGATGGCGCGCTTTCGTCCATATGCAGATGCCTGCGATCTTTTAAGGGAAGCGGGCTTGCGCCCGACCCATCAGCGGATGGCACTGGCGAAGCTTCTCTTCGACGGGACGGATCGCCATGTGCGCGCAGAACAGCTGCACGGCGAAGCGTTGGCTGCCGGCGTCCGGGTTTCTTTGGCAACCGTCTACAACACTTTGCATCAGTTCACCGAGGTTGCTCTTCTTCGCGAGGTGGTGGTTGAATCAGGCCGCACCTATTTCGACACAAATATCAGCGATCATCATCACTTCTTTCACGAACAAAGTGGCGAACTTCGCGATATTCCCGTTGACCGGCTTGTCATCGGTCCGCTTCCCGACCCGCCGCTGGGCCAGACTCTAAAGCGGGTTGACGTCATCTTGCGTGTCGCGGATCGGGAAGATTAATTTCCAAGCCCCATTAAAAAATATTGTATATCAGCCTATAGGGGGCTATTTTAGAACCAATCTAATTTATGGGCCCAGCGTTTCTGGGCGCCACACAGAACTGGACCAACCCCAATCAATCAAACAGATTGAACAAATCCAATAAAAGAATGGAGGAAAGCATGCCGTCGCTGAAAGGAACGAAAACCGAGGAAAATTTGAAAGCGGCCTTCGCCGGCGAATCCCAGGCGAACCGGCGCTATCTGTATTTTGCCCAGAAGGCGGATGTTGAAGGCTTTAACGACGTTGCCGCTGTCTTTCGCTCAACGGCTGAGGGCGAGACAGGCCATGCCCACGGCCACCTTGAATTCCTGGAAGAGGTCGGCGACCCGGCGACGGGTGAACCGATCGGTTTGACGGACGCCAATTTGAAGGCATCGATAGCGGGCGAAACCCACGAATACACGGACATGTATCCAGGGATGGCAAAGGCTGCCCGTGGGGAAGGCTTCGACGAAATTGCCGACTGGTTTGAAACCCTGGCCAAGGCTGAAAAATCGCACGCCGGGCGTTTTCAAAAAGCCCTCAATACGCTTGGTCAGTAAGCCCCCTGGTGTTTCATAGCTTTCAAGGTGCAGATGCGAAGGGGGTGCGAAAGCATCCCCTTCTTTTTCAGGTGCTTGGCGCTATCCCCTGTGGGGACGCCTTTAGGATCGGAGGGAAGCGGCAATGACGGCGGATGGTTCTTCCAGCGCGCCAAAGCGTCACCCCCTTTCGTGGGCCGATCCGGATTTTACGGATCGCACGAAGGTAGAGGCAGAATGTCGCCGTGTTTTCGATATCTGTCACGGCTGTCGCCGCTGTTTCAATCTCTGCGATAGTTTCCCAAAGCTTTTCGACCTTATTGACGAGGCACCATCGGGCGAACTCGATGACGTTGCCAACAAAGATTTCAAGCCGGTCGTGGATGCATGCACGCTTTGCGACATGTGCTTCATGACGAAATGCCCCTATGTGCCACCCCATGAATTCGATCTCGATTTCCCGCATCTTATGTTGCGCTATCGGGCGATGGAGCATCACGAGGGGAAGGTTTCTTTTGCCGCGCGTCAATTGGCGGAAACAGACCGGAACGGCAAGCTTGCCGCCCCCGTCGCGCCATTTGTTAATTGGGCTGGCGATACGAAGAACAACGTGACGCGCCACGCGATGGAAGCCCTGATTGGTGTGGACCGCAAGGCAGTCTTGCCGAAATTTCAGGGGAAAAGTTTCACCGCGCGGGCCGCTTGCGACAGCGTTGTTGTCAATCGCGATGCACCGGCCTTTGGTCGCAAGGCCGTTCTTTATGCAACCTGTTTTGCAAATTACAACCAGCCGCAAATCGGTGTTGCTGCGCGCGCCGTGCTTGCCAAAAACGGTGTCGAGACGGAGATCGTCTATCCCGCCTGTTGCGGCATGCCAAAATTCGAACAGGGCGATCTGGAAGATGTGGCGGCACGCGCGCGTAAAGTTGCGCGCGAAATGCGGCCATGGATTGAAAAAGGCTATGCCGTCATCGCGCTGGTTCCATCTTGTGCGTTGATGCTGAAATTTGAATGGCCGTTGCTACTTCCAGACGAAGAAGACGTGACATTGCTTGCAAAAGCCACCTTCGACATTACGGAATATGTCGTCGATGTGGCGGCGGGCGAAGGGCTTGCGGAAGGCATGCAGGCCCTTGACGGGGGCGTTGCGCTGCACCTTGCCTGCCATGCGCGCGCGCAGAACATGGGGCAGAAGGCGGCGGAAATGCTTCGTCTGCTGCCCGAAGCGGATCTAGAAGTGATTGAACGTTGCTCGGGCCATGGCGGTTCGTGGGGGGCAAGAAGGCAAA